>JANNFQ010000244.1:0-2477 GCA_031380045.1 Acidimicrobiaceae bacterium | reverse complement strand
CCGCAGAGACTGCAGCGGCGTCTTCCGGCGGCGCGTCGTCATCGTGGCCTGACTCGATCGTTGTCATCGGTCACTCCGGAGCCACCGGCTACAACTCCGACCCAGCCAAACCCAATCTCGATGTTCGCAAGAACTCTTGGGCGACCGGCACGAACCCGGCCGTCAACAGCGTGTACCTCCGGGCGCTGGCGAACAACCCAGCGCTAGCGGGTCACAACTTCAACCTAGCCACGGACGGCGCGACGATAGACGACCTGATCGGACAAGCAAACGGGGCCTTGGCCCTCATCCCTCTCCCGGAACTGATCCTCGTCCAGACGATCGACCACGACATAAAATGTGACGGCACCGATCCGCAAAATTATCAACCGTTCGGCAACACCCTCACCGAGGCACTCGACATCCTGGCTACCGGAGCGCCCAACGCGAAGATCTTCGTCGTGACGCAACCGGGCACCGTCGCCCGCAACGCCGATGCCACCGAGGGGAATCCTTCCTGGGTCAGCAATTGGCAAGGTGATGGACCCTGCGACGCGTTCGATCCGTCGGGCCAACGCGCCGACGACAAGATCGCGGCGCTACAGGACATCACCGATCACTACTTCGCCGTACAAGCAGACAGTTGCGCAAAGTTCCCCAACTGCAGCGACGACCAGGGAGCATGGCAACGCATGACGATCGATGTGGCCGACTTCACGCCAGACGGCAACCACCCCTCGATTCAAGGAGCAGCCAAACGTGCTGCAGTCACGTGGACAGCGCTGTACGGGTGACCCACAGATCGGACGGCACCTTGGCAGGACGATGAGGTGCTCGACCTCGGCGAAGACCGCCTCGACGCGTTCGCGACGTTGTTCGTGTGCCGGTTGGCTGACGTAATCGCAGCCGGGTTCGAGGTCGTGGCGACATACCGGAGCCCGCACGTGACGATCCGGCCTTCCGTGGACGTATCTCGATCAGGCGCCCGATCAGACGATGGTCGTGCCCGGTCGGTTGATCGTCGTCGGGGCTGGTTCAGCTATTGCGATCGCTGAAGTCGTCGACGTCGCTGTTGACGGGCTGGTGCATGTCCGGCCGCTGCCCGGTCCGGTCACCGAGCAGGAGAGGGCCTCTCTGCTTGTCGCTTGTCAACGCTTTGTCAACGGCACTGTCAACGGCACGTCAACAGGCCGCTGGCGTAGGCGATGGTCGGTGCTCAGAAGCGCTGGTGGGTGCGCTCCGGCCGGCGTTGGCGGTCGTCCAGCTGGGGAGCACGTCGTCGACCGGACGGGGACCACCGGACACCTACGACCGCCGACGAGAGCCACCGGCTTGAACATCACGACGAGCTACTGCGGGTCGAAAACCCGAAGGTCGCGCTGCAGCGTCCATGAGCCGATCGCCGAACTTCATCGCCCTGTCCGGTAACCGGCGTTCCGGGGCAGCCTCGCCGGGTGCTGGATTGAGCGGTATGGGGGGCACCCGATTGGGGGCCGAAGTGTGGCGCGGTGTCGCCGTCGAGACATCGAGCGGCGATACCGGGTGAGACCTCCACGCTGTCACCATGCGCTCCATTCAGAGATTGGGCGCCAGCGAGAGCCTGACGTCGGGATCGTGCGTCCCAGCCCGATCGGACGCCGAACATCTTGCAGGTGAATGATGAGCGGTCGCCTTTGTCGCCACGTCACACTCGACTGACGGCGACGATCGGATCGCGGGAGCCTCGATGCGGCCATGGTACGGTTGCAATAGCCAGCACTTCGGGAGGGCGTCATGGCCGGACTGTCGACGGACGGCTCGGCCCGCGCCGGTGGCGAGCTCGTCAGGCGCGGTGAACCGCCTCGGGCGGATGGGTCGACGGGTGCGGGGTTGCCCGGGCAGGTAAACCCGATAGTCGGCCGTGGCGCGGAGCTAGAGGCGCTGAACACGTTCGTCGACTCCCTCGACCACGGCCCGGCGATGTTGGTGCTCGAGGGCGAGCCGGGCCTCGGCAAGACGACGCTCTGGCGGGAGGGTCTCCAGGCCGCTGAACGGCGCTCGTTCCAGGTCCTCGAGTGTCGACCGGTTCAGGCGGAGGCACAGCTGGCGTTCACCGCGCTCTCGGATCTGCTCACTGACGTGCCTGAGGTCGTTTTCGACGAGCTCCCAGTGCCCCAGCGGCGGGCGTTGGAGGTGGCATTGCTCCGGGCGGAGCCGGAGGATGACGAGCACTTTCCGCGCGCGGTCGCCCTGGGGTTCCTCGGCATGCTCGTCGCGCTCGCTCGCTCCGGCCCGCTCGTCGTCGGGATCGACGATGTCCAGTGGCTGGACCAGGCGTCGCAACGTTTGCTGGTCTTCGCCGTTCGCCGACTGCGCGAGGAACGGATCGGGGTGTTGCTCACTCGCCGGACTGACACCAGCTCCATCTTCCCGGGCGACGCCGAGGGTGATGGACGGATGCCGATCACCCGGCTGCGACTGTCCGCGCTCGACCCCGATGAGCTCGAGCGCCTGCTTCG
>JANNFQ010000622.1:0-2721 GCA_031380045.1 Acidimicrobiaceae bacterium | reverse complement strand
GGGATGTGGTGGTTGCGGAGGAATTCAGCGATCGTGCCATCACCATCGACACCGTCGAGGTTGGCCAACAACCGAGCGAAGTCCTGCAACGCTTCGTTGAAGGTGTGCTGATCGGCAACGATGTTCAACACCGGTTCCGGCCGTTTCCCCCCAGGTGGACTGGACGCCGCATCCACAAAGATCTTCATCAACGCATCCCACGCCCGCTGACCCGAATCACGCGGCAACTGCGCCGCCGTCGCATCAGCCCCAAAGGTGGCCCGGGCCGCAGCCCAGTCGGTCAAATACTCGGCGTGCTGATACCGCTCGAAGATCTCGATCATCTGTCCACCATCCACACTGCCCCCACAGGCCTGGATGATGACTGATGTCCCGAACACGAACATCGATGCCTTGCGTCGGCGGTGACTGACCTCATGATCACGATGCGACCCGTCAGCATCAGCAATCGATTCCCACTGCCGGACCATCTGCTGGAACGACTCGAACGACAACTGCTCGGCATGCGTGAGGAAGATGTCGATCACGTCGGCGAGTTGGTCGCGGACCCGCGGGTTGGCGAACACCCGCCCCAACTCGAACGCCTGCGACACACCCAACTGGCCGCCCGCCAACGCTTCGGCGACCTGCGGCAACACATCAAACAACCGGGCCAACCTGGCCCGATTCCTGGCTTCACCGTCGGACCAGCGGCACAGGGCGCGAGCCCAACCCCTCACACTCGTGTGCTGATCAACCCGGAACACTTCGCGGCGGTCGACTTCACCCAACAGATCCGCCAACTCGGCTTCGATGTGGCAGCGTTCGCGATCGAGCATCTGCAACCGGTCGATCAGACCAGGGCTGTCCAGTTCGCGGACCGCCCGGTCCCACACCGATTCGAACGCCACCGCCGTTGACATACGACCACTCTCGCAAGGGGGTCTGACACAGTTACCCGGCACGCGTGTCGGCGGACATCGGATTCGCCCAATGGTGGCCATGTTGGAGTGCCCCACTGACGGCCATTCGACCGCTGACAGTGATCGGCAACCATACGTTCGCGAGTGCGGCACACCAGCACTTCTGGGACGCGCTGATGCGCACCGATCGCCGGCTCTGTGCGCTGTTATCCGGGTGATTCGCGGCCTCCCCGGCGGCTCGCAACGAGCGTTATGCGCTCCCGAACTCGACGGCGGAGCCGGGGTCACGTCGACCCATACCTCGGTTTTGGGGCTCTACGCGGCGAACGCTGGGTGGCGGCTTCGGATTCTGTGTGTTGGGAGGGTAGTCCATTGAATGCCGCAGCCGAGGAGTAGCCGGCGGCGGTAGTTGTCGTAGTTGCGGTAGCCATGGCCGATTCTGCGGATCTTCTCGATGAGCAGGTTCACTGCTTCGGTCGGCCCGTTCGAAGCGCCGCCGGTCGTGTGGAACGCGAGGACCTCGTCGCGCCAGCGGTCGATGGTCTTCGCGAGGCGGGTGAGCTCGGCGATGTTGGCGTCGGCGGCGTGTTGGAAGAACACGATCAGTCGCCGTTTCGCGTGGGCGAGCCCGTGCGCGGTGTAGACCTCCGAGAGGAGTTCGCGGGCAAGCCAGACCGCGGCGATCTCGCCGTCGCGGTCACCGGCGGCGAGCCCGGCCCGGAGCTTGTCCCAGCCCTTGTCGTTGAGGTTCGCCCATGTCATCAACAGCAGCCGGCGGATCCCGTAGAGCGGGTCACCCTTGCGACCACGGTGGCCTGTCGTGTCTTGCTGGACGCGACGTCTGACGTCGTTGACGCACTCGGAAGCGAGCCGGATCGCGTGGAACCGGTCAACGACCAACGTTGCGCCGGGGAGCTCGTCGCGGATCGCTGCCGCGTAGCCGGCGAACGCGTCGATCGCCGCGACCTGGATCTGGGCGGGCCAGCCGGCGGGCTGCCGGTCGATCCACTCGCGCACCACATCTCCAGAACGCCCTGGCACCGTGTCCAGCAGCCGACCGCGGTCGATGTCGACGAACGTCGTCACCATCTGCGTCCGTCGGGTCGCGTTCGCGTGTTGGAAGGTGTGCTCGTCAACACCGAGGGCCGTGACATGCTCGAGGCGTCGGTCCTGCGCGATCAGTTCGTCGCCGTGATCGATCACCGCTTGATGGGCGCAGAACCAGCCAACACCGAACTCGCGTGCCGCCAGCGCGACCGTGTGCAGATCGCGGCCGACACGCCGACAGATCTCCCGCCGGGCCCGCTCCGTCAACGATGCCCGCACCGCGATCTCGTCACAGGTCTCGGACCACGAACCCCGCTCACACAGCGGCTCGGGGCACCGCCACGTGCGCTTCGACCACACCAGCACCACCGGCGTGCCAGCGATCGGCAGATCACGCACCAGCACCCGACGGCGGCCGTTGCCGACACCGAACACCCCACACGACCGGCACACCGCCCGCGCCTCGACGGTCTCAACCGCCAGCCACCACTCACCCTCATCCATCACCTGCGCCGTGACCCTAAAGCCACACAAATTGAACAACACCGACGCATCCGCGTCACCACTACCGTTCCTCACGCCGGAGGCCTCCTCGTCTGTAGATGTCGCAATCCACAGAATGGTCGAGGCCTCCGGCACTGCTGGTGGATCTAACCGATCACACCCGCCACGACACCACCCCAGCGTTCAACGCGTAGAGCCGGATATCCTCGTAGCGGCCACGTGGATCAGGCGCAGGACAACTGCAGCAGGAGAGACCGGCGTCATATTG
>JANNFQ010000215.1:0-7413 GCA_031380045.1 Acidimicrobiaceae bacterium | reverse complement strand
GCGGCAGCACCGCGACGACCGTGTGATGACCGGCATCATCGGCCTCTCGCAACCACTGATACAGGTGGCGCGCGTAGTCGACGACGTCGGCGCCCATGCCGATGATCACGACGCCGTCATGGCGCTCGGCCATCCGTTCGGCCTGGGCCGTGTTCTGTGCCAGCAGCACCGTCGCCCGCGGCGAGTAGTGCGAGGCCAGCATGCCGGGGGCTCGGCTTGGTCCGGTGGTCGCGCCGACTGCGTCACCCAACAGCACCCCGATCTGCTCGGCTGTGATCGCGCCAGGTCGAAGGATCTGCGGGGGATGCACCGTGCAGTCGACGATGGTGCTCTCGACCCCTACCGGCGACGGCCCGCCATCCAGTACCAGATCGATGTCACCATTCAGGTCGGCGCGCACGTGCTGCGCAGTGGTGGGACTGACCCTGCCGAAGCGGTTGGCCGACGGGGCAGCCAGCCCGCCACCGAATCGGTGTAGCAGCCGCAGCGTCAGCGCGTGAGCCGGCACACGGATGCCAACCGTGCCTCGTCCACCGGTGACCACGTCCAGCACATGCGCAGCCTTGGGCACCACCAACGTCAGTGGCCCGGGCCAACACGCAGCAGCCAGCACAGCCGCCGTGTCGGGAACATGTGCGGCCCAGTGAGTGAGTGACGACGCCTCCGCGACGTGCACGATCAGCGGATGGTCGGCCGGCCGGCCCTTCACCTCGAAGATGCGCCGCACAGCGGCCTCGTTTGCGGCGTCGGCCGCCAGGCCGTAGACCGTCTCGGTCGGAATCGCGACCAGACCTCCGTCGCGCAACACCGCGACGGCTCGGTCGATCACGACATCCGCGCTGGTGGCAACGGTGGACTGGTCGGATCAGACCGGAACGGCATCGATGAACCCCAGCGCTGCGTCGATGAAGCCGAAGCTCTCGGGCGTGGCAAAGTGATCGACGTTCTTCAGCGTGACCAATCGACCGGCGGGCAGGGCCTCGGCCAGTGGTTCGCCAGGACCGGCGAAATCTCGGTCGCCGATGACGACCAACGTCGGGCATGTGGCACCGGCAACGATGTGCGGCGTGAACGCCACGCCGCGCACCCGCTTCATGACGGCTGTCAATGCGATCAGATCATTGCCGGGCTGGTTGGCATAGTTGCAGAACAGGCGGGCGATGTTGTCGTCGGCGGGGCCGTGACCTTCGAGCGCGGCGATGATCACCTCGGTGCGGCTGGTGTCGTCGTCGAACAGCGTGGCGCCGATGCCGGCCAGCACCAACCGACGGAACCGGTGCGGCTGGTCGCAGGCGATGCGCAGCAGGGTCAGTGCCCCCAACGAGAAACCGATCGCATCGACGGGATCGTCGGGCATCTGGTCCAGCACACGCGTGGTCAGGTCGGCGTACTGATCGGGATCGTGTGGCTTGGGTGCGGTTCCATGACCGAGCAGATCGATGCCGATCACCGGCCGACCTGCGTCGGCCAGCAGGTGTGTGAAGCCGCTCGACTGCCAGGTGGTGGCGAACGATCCGCCCCACCCGTGCACCAGGACCACCGGTGTTGTCATTGCCGACACCGTAGTTGCCTGAGGATGGCAGGCCGCGGCGATCACAGCCCACGGCATGGTCGGTGGCCCCGGGCGTTCATCGGCGCATCGTCGTCCGAACCATGACGAAATGATGACGAAATGATGACGAAGTGCGTGGGATCGGTTGCTCTGAGCGGCTAGTTTCAAACAGATGCGAGACACCACTGCCTGGCGGGCCGTGTCCACTCGGCCCCGTTTCGATCGACGTCGTTTCCTCCGCCGTCGGCTGCTGGCGCCCGTGGTCGCCCTTGCTGCCGCGCTGGTGGGGGTGGCGCTGGTCGACCACGTCGGCCCGGTCGCCGCGGCCGGATACCCCACCATCGATGGCCAGTACTCGGGTATCGGCACGGTCGGCGAGGGCGAGACGATCAGCCTCGAAGTCACCGGTCGCGGCGGTGTGCCGGCCACCGGCGTCGGCGCAGTCGCGCTGAACGTGACCGTCACGAATCCCACCGAGCCGTCGTATCTCACGGTCTTCCCCACCGGTGCCGAACTGCCCCGCGCCTCCAACCTGAACTTCCTGGCCGGACAAACGGTGCCCAACATGGTCATCAGCAAAGTCGGCGACGAGGGGCGGGTGTCGTTGTTCAACCTCAGTGGCAACGTCGATGTCATCGTCGATGTGCTCGGTTGGTTCCCCACTGGCGCCTCGTACACGGGCATCACGCCCAGCCGCGTGCTGGACACTCGGCCGGGCGAGCCCACGTTCGATTCCCAGTTCTCGGGCATCGGGCCAGTGGCGCCCGCCGGCCAACTGACGTTGCCCATCGGCGGCCGAGTCGGCGTGCCTGCCGACGCAGCAGCAGTGGCGCTGAACGTGACGGTCACCAACCCCACCGTGTCGTCGTACCTGTCGCTGTGGCCCGCCGGCACGGCGCGTCCTACCGCCGCCAACCTCAACTACGTGCCCGGCCAGACAGTATCCAACATGGTCGTCGTGCGCCTGGGCACCGCAGCATCGGTGTCGATGTTCAACCTGACCGGATCGGTCGATGTGATCGTCGATGTGTTGGGCTGGTTCCCGGCCTCCGGCAGCTTCACCGGGGTCACCCCGGCGCGGCTGATGGAGACGCGTGCCGGCCTGCCCACCATCGACGGGCAGGCCGCTGCGGGCGGACCGCTGGGCGCGCAGGCGGTGAAAGCGTTGGACGTCACCGGGCGCGGCGGCGTACCGCCGAACGGCGTCGGAGCCGTCGCCCTGAACGTGACCGTCACCGAGCCCACCGCCGAGTCGTTCGTCACCGCATGGCCCGCCGGCCAGGCTCGTCCCACCGCGTCGAACCTCAACTTCCGGCCGGGCCAGACCGTGCCCAACATGGTCATCGTGCCAGTCGGCAGCAACGGCAACATCTCGCTGTTCAATCTGGCCGGCTCGACGCACGTGATCGTCGATGTGCTCGGGTGGTTTCCCACAGGTGGTGGCTTCAACGGCCTGACTCCTGCTCGCTTGATGGATACACGCTCGCTGCCCGGCACGCCCACGCCTCCGCCGCCCGGCAACCCCAATCCGCCCAACCCGCCGGTCGATCCGTCTGACCCCAGCCTCGATCCGTTCGTCTGCCGCAGTTACACCCATTCGGTGGCCGGCATCGTCAGCGATCCGGCAATCACCGAGATCTCGGGCATGTCACGTGGTCGCCGCGACCGGTCGGTGCTGTGGGTGCACGAAGACTCGGGCGCGCAGGCCGATGCGATCGCGTTGTCGCTCAGCGGCCAGGTGCGCCAGACGTTCCGGCTGACGGGCGCCGGCCACGAAGACTGGGAAGACATGGACATCGGCCCCGGGCCGGTGGCCGGCACCAACTACCTGTACATGGGCGACATCGGCGACAATGGCAAGAAGCGTGCCGATATCACCATCTGGCGCGTGCCCGAGCCGGCAGTCACCGGTGGCGGCATCACGGCGCTGGCCGGTGCGCAGGGCCTGGTGGCCCGGTACCCCGACGGCGCACACAATGCCGAGGCGATGGCAGTGGGCGCCGACGGCACCATCTACGTCTTCACCAAGGAAGCCAGCACCAAGGTGTATGCGCTGCCGTACCCGCAGTCCACCAGCGGCACCACCACCATGACGCAGGTGGCGTCGGGGGTGCTGAGCTCGCGGACCGACATGTCCAGCGCCGACATCAGGGCCGATGGTCGCGCGCTCATCGTGCGCGGGTACCGAAATGCGTGGCAGTGGCCCATCGGGTTGGGCGAATCCATGGCCACCACGCTGCAGCGCACACCGTGCACCACCCCCACCTTCCGCGACGAAAAGGGCGGCGAGGCGATTGCCTTCCTGGGCAACGACGGCTCGTATGCATCCACAGGCGAGGGATCGGGCGCACCGATTCGGCACTACACGCTGTAGCGCAGGCCCGGCCGTTCGCCGGGCGCCCCGCAGGAGTCGTGCCCGAACGCGCTATGGGCGTGTGGAGGCCATGATGGGCGCGAGATGCCCGCAACGGCGCAAGTTCGGCTGATTGCCCCGACGACCATGGGCGTGTGGAGCCCATCATGGGCGCGAGATGCCCATATCGGCGGAGCCCAGTTCCGACCACCCAGCACGGAGCCCGGTCCCGACTGCGCAGGTCGCCACACTCCAGACGCCGCACCGTTAGCCTTGCTCGGCCGCTGTTTCGCCGAAGGAGCCCCGGATGAGAATGCTGCACGACGCGCTCGACGTCGATCTGACCTACAACGACGTGTTCATGGTGCCCAGCCTGTCGTCGGTGCCCTCGCGCTTCGATGTCGACCTGACCACCCCCGACCGTCTTGGCACCACCATCCCGGTGGTCGTGGCCAACATGACTGCGGTCGCCGGGCGACGGATGGCCGAGACCGTGGCGCGACGCGGTGGCATCACCGTGTTGCCGCAGGACATCCCGCTGGACGTGATCGAGACGGTGGTCGAGTACGTGAAGTCGCGCCACACGGTGTACGACACCCCCATCACGCTCAGCCCGCACCACACCGTGGGCGATGCGCTGGGCCTGATCCACAAGCGCTCGCACGGTGCAGTCGTGGTGGTCGATCACGGCCGACCGGTTGGCATCTTCACCGAGCACGACGCGGCCGGCTTCGACCGCTTCACGCAGCTACAACACGTCAGCCGCCCCGACATCATCACGCTCGAGCAGGGCACCGACCTGGAAGAGATCTTCGAACGACTGTCCGGCGAGCGACTGTCGGTCGCGCCCATTGTCGATACCGACGGTCTGTTGATCGGTTGTGTCACCCGCAAGGGCGCGCTGCGAAGCACCATCTACCGGCCCGCAGTGGACGGTCAGGGACGGCTGCGGGTCGCCTGTGCCGTCGGCATCAACGGCGACCCCGCCACCAAGGCCAAGGCTCTGGTGGCCATGGGCGTCGATGTGCTGGTCATCGATACGGCCCACGGGCACCAGACGCGCACGCTGCGCGCCATCGAAGAAGTGCGCGCTGTGGCTCCCGACGTGCCGATCGTGGCCGGCAACGTGGTCACGGCAACTGGCACGCGCGAGTTGATCGAGGCCGGGGCCGATGTGGTCAAGGTCGGTGTCGGGCCGGGTGCCATGTGCACCACCCGCATGATGACCGGCGTCGGCCGTCCGCAGTTCTCGGCCGTGGTCGAGTGTGCCGACGAAGCCGGTCGCCTGGGTTGTCACATCTGGGCCGATGGCGGTGTGCGCTACCCCCGCGACGTGGCACTGGCGCTGGCCGGCGGTGCCGCCAGTGTCATGTTCGGCTCGTGGTTGGCAGGGACCTACGAATCGGCTGCCGATACGCTGCGAGCCCCCGATGGTCGGCTGTACAAAGAGAGCTTTGGCATGGCCAGCAACCGGGCCGTGAAGAACCGGTCGCGGGCCGAGTCAGCGTTCGAGCGGGCTCGCAAGGAACTGTTCGAAGAGGGCATCAGCACCTCGCGCATGTATCTCGACGCCGACCGGCCAGGCGTCGAGGACATCATCGACGAGATCGTGGCTGGCGTGCGCTCGGCGTGCACCTACGCCGGAGCCAGCACCATCGCCCAGTTGCACGAACGTGCAGTCGTCGGGGTGCAGAGCGCAGCCGGCTACAGCGAAGGCATGCCACTCGGCACCAGCTGGTGAACCATCCCGTGCCCGAACCCGACATGCCCGAACCCGACATGCCCGAACCCGATCTGAACCGGGTGCGCGTGGTCGCCATTGATGGGCCCGCCGGCGCGGGCAAGAGCACGGTAGCGCGGGCGTTGGCCGGCCGGCTGGGCCTCGAGTACCTCGATACGGGTGCCATGTATCGAGCCATCACGTTTGCGGCGATGCATCGGGGTGTCGACCTCGACGACGATCTGCGAGTTGCCGAACTGGCCCGATCGGTCACGTTGGAGGTCGGTGACCACGGAGTGCTCGTGGACGGCATCGATGCCACCATCGAGATCCGCACCCCCGAGGTCACCCGAGCGGTCAGCCGCGTTGCCGCCAACAGCGATGTGCGTGCCGAGCTGGTGGCCCGACAGCGCGCATGGGGCCGTCAACGAGGTGGTGGCGTGATCGAGGGTCGCGACATCGGTACGGTTGTCTTCCCGGATGCAATGTTGAAGCTGTATCTCACCGCGTCACCTCGCACCCGTGCGCAGCGGCGCGTTGCCCAGAGCGGTGGCGACATCGACCAGATCGAGACGGCGATCGCAGCGCGCGACAACTACGACAGCACACGTGCCGACAGCCCGCTGGCTCAAGCCGACGGCTCGATCGTCGTGGATACCACTGGACTCAGCATCGATCAGGTGCTTGCCGAGATCGAAGGATTGCTGAAGTCACGATGACCAAGATCGACACCACCCTGGCGGGTAACTCACGCGTCGATCGCGCCGCATATCAGTTCGTTCGGTTCGTGGTCGTCACGTTCTGTCGCACGTGGTGCCGGATGACGGTCGAGGGTCGTCACCACGTGCCGGCCGAAGGCCCGTTCCTGCTTGCTCCGGTGCATCGCAGCATCATCGACACGCCCATCTCATCGGGCGTCACTCGACGCCGGATGCGTTTCATGGGCGCCGACAAGTACTGGAAGTCGAAGTACTTCGGCCGCCTGCTGTCGGCCCTTGGTGGCTTTCCGGTCACCCGCCACTCGGCCGACCGCGAGGCGTTGCAGCGCTGCATCGCCGTGCTGGAAGGCGGTGAGCCGCTGGTGCTGTTCCCCGAGGGCGAACGAAAGTCCGGTGATGTGGTGCACCCTTTGTTCGACGGTGCCACTTACATCGCCGCCAAGGCCGGTGTCCCGATCATTCCGGTCGGTATCGGCGGTTCCGAACGGGCGATGCCGAAGGGCGCCAAGTTCATCTATCCCCGCAAGGTGCACGTGGTGGTTGGCGCGCCCATTCAGGTGCCCGTCGGTCTGACTGGAAAGGCACAGCGCGTTGCCATTCGCGAACTGTCGCAGGTGCTGCACGACGAACTGCAACGATTGCTCGACCAGGCGCAGGCCCACACACGCTGACAGCGACAGGCCGGGTGTTCGATCAGCCTGCGAACCACGCAGCGGCCGCAGCCGCCAGCCAGATCGGGTCGTGCACGCCGCACAGTTCGCGAGCCGAATGCATCGACAGTTGCGGCACACCGACGTCGACCGTGGCGATGCCCAACCTGGTTGCGGTGATCGGGCCGATGGTCGAACCGCACGGCATGTTGTTGCGGCTGACGAACACCTGCCACGGTACCTCGGCGCGCTGGCACGCGGCCTGGAACGCCTGCGCCGTCTGCGCGCTGGTGGCGTACCGCTGGTTCGAGTTGACCTTGATGGCTGGGCCCTGGTTCACGATGGGTCGATGCCCCGCTTCGTGCCGCTCGAGATAGTTGGGATGCACCGCGTGCGCGTTGTCGGCCGACAGGCACGCC
>JANNFQ010000202.1:0-2389 GCA_031380045.1 Acidimicrobiaceae bacterium | reverse complement strand
CGGTTCTTCGGTGTGCTGCTCGAGCACTACGCCGGAGCGTTCCCCACGTGGATGGCGCCGCTGCAGGCCCGGGTGCTGCCCGTTGCCGAGGCGCACGAGCAATACGCCCACGCAGTCGAGGCACGTTTGCGAAGGGAGGGTTTCCGCGTGGACGTGGTCGAGGCCACCGATCAACTCGGCAAGCGCATTCGTGCCGCCAAGCTCGACAAGATCCCGTACGTTCTGGTGGTCGGCGACAACGACGTGTCCGCCAACACGCTGGGCGTCAATCCGCGCGGAGGCGACGTCGAGCGAGATGTGCCGCTCGACATGTTTGTCGCCAACCTGCGCGCCGAGGTTGACCAACAACTCGCTGTCAGTTGAGCGATCGGGTTCGTCAGCCGGTCAGTCCGGGTACCGATTCGATCAACAGTCGGTACAGGTCGTCGGCCTGCGCCTCGTGCACACCGCGGTGTTCGAACCACGAGCAGATGTTCATGCAATCGCGACGCAAGTAGTCGAAGCCCTGCGGGTTGCCGACCAGATCCAGTGCTTGCGGCATGTCGATCATCACCAGGCGGCCTTCATGCACCAACACGTTGTAGGGCGACAGGTCGCCGTGCGCATAACCGATGTCGGCCAGTTGGCGAAGCACTTCGACCATCTGGTGGTACAGGTGCCGTCCCTCGGCTCGGTCGGGGCGGAGTTGCGCAAGACGCGGTGCGGCGACACCGTCGGCCGTGCCGATGAACTCCATCATCAGCTCGGTGCCCATCAACTGCACCGGGTAGGGCACCGTTGCGCCGGCCGACCACAGCCGCGACAGCACGTCCATCTCGGCGACGGCCCACTGCGAGGCGATCAGTTGGCGGCCGTAGTCGGTGCGGGTCGCCATCGCCCGGTTCTCGCGGCTCTCTTTCACCCGTCGCCCCTCCAAGTATCCGGCATCGCGGTGGAACATGCGGTGTTCGGAACTTCGGTACTGCTTGACGGCCAGAAAGCAGTGCTGTCGCGGTACGCCGACGACGTCAAGTGTGCGGTCGAACAACGAGACGTCGGCCTCTTTCCCGGTCTTCATGACGCCGCGATCGGTATCGATCGCGCGTGGATCGGTCACGACCCACGACGGAACCGGCGATGGTCCCTGTGCTGCGTCTCGGTACGTGGACCACGACGGTTCGATGTACGCGTTCGGATCGTCGCTCAGTTCAGGGTTGACCAAGTATTGGTCAAGGGTGGCGGACGGTTGCCATCCCTCGTCGTCGAAGCGACGACGTTTGCTGCGTGCAGCAGACATTCGAGTTTCTCCTCGGTGCGAAGTGAAGGCACCGGCGGAACGGCTCGGTGCCTAGGGGCGTGCGGAGACGCGGACGGAGAGCACGTTCATCATCTGAATCGGCCCTCCTTTCCGCGCGCACGGCGCTTCGCAACGTTCAGAGCCGAACCATACCGCGCGGCGTCGGGTGGGCAACGTACATTTCTTTCCGTGACGCCCCTGGAGTTGCTGTGGAACGGTTGGCGGGCGACGTACGTGCAGACGTCGGGTGATCGTCCGCAGCGCGACGACGACGCCAGCGTGTTCACCGCGATTCTCACGTCGGGCCTGCCCGACACCGAGACGCACATCGTGCACCGGGGTCAGCACGTCTTCGTGCTGCTGAACGCGTTTCCGTACTCGGTCGGTCACATGTTGGTGCTGCCGTATCGAGAGGTCAGCGAGCTCGAGTCGTTGACGGCCGACGAGGCCGGCGAGCTGTGGCCCACGGTGTCCGACGGCGTACGCGCGTTGAAGGCCGCGATGCATCCCGGTGGCATCAATGTGGGCATCAACCTGGGTCAGCCGGCGGGCGGCAGCATCAGCGAACATCTGCACGTGCACGTGGTGCCGCGCTGGATCGGCGACGGCAACTTCATGACGGCCACTGCCAACACTCGAACGCTGCCGGAAGCCTTGCCCGACACCGCGGCCAAGCTGCGAAACGCATGGCCTCGCTCGTAACCTGAGTGCCGTCATGAGCGAGCAGACGAACCAACCCACCAGCCAGCAGCCGGGCGACGACGTACGCGACGCGCTTCCCGACGATCTGAACGCATCGGCCTACGTCGGCCCGTACATGTTCCCCGACAACAGTCGGCGCCGCCGCCCCGCCATCATCTATCTGGCGTTCGCGGCGGTGTGTCTGGTGGTGTGGATCGCTCGACGCGACGGTCATGTGCTGGTGAACGAGGGTTGGCTGTGGGCCGCAATTCTGTTCGGCGCAGTCGGCGCGTTCTCGTTCACCTCGGGATGGCGCATGCACGTCGACGAGAAAGAGGCGTTGGTGGCTGCGCAAGGCGCGGTGGGCTTCGCCGTCGGGCATGCCTCGGCGCAGCAGGTGTGGCGTGGGTTGCGCAGCCGGCCGACCTGGCG
>JANNFQ010000200.1:0-6852 GCA_031380045.1 Acidimicrobiaceae bacterium | reverse complement strand
CGATCAGGCTCAGTGGCAACAACGTCGTCGCGACCCACCGACGCGCTGAAATGCGCACGCGGTTGACTACATCTGGCCCGTGCACACGACCGTTGTCCGTCGGATTCACCGCTTTCATTTCGGCATCGTTTGACAAAACCTTGAGGGTTGTTCGGCAACGAGCTCGACGGCCGGCATCGGCGGTATGCCTGGACGGCCACCGGGGACCGGCCTCGGGCCGCCCACCGGCCGGCTTCATTGCTAGCGTGAGGAGATGAGTGAGCCTCATGCCGTGCGTCCGCCCAAGCCTGTTCTGCAGGCGATGGAGGCGATGTGGCTACCCTTCGAGACCACGGCGTTTCTGGCCGTGCGTCCATTGCTGCGAACGCTCGGAGCAGGCGACCAGCACCCGGTACTGATCCTTCCCGGGTTTGGTGCCGGCGACCAGTCGACAGCTCCACTTCGATGGACCATCCGTGGTCAGGGTTACTGGGTCCATGCGTGGGGGCTGGGCCGCAATGTCGGGCCTACTGCACGCGCGGTTGACGGCATGCGCAGCCGCTTGGCAGAACTGCACGAACGCCACGGTCGAACGGTCACACTGATCGGGCAGAGCCTGGGCGGCATCTACGCGCGACTGTTGGCGCGCGAGCAGCCAAGCGCGGTTCGTCAGGTGATCACCCTCGGCAGCCCATACCGAATGGTCGAGGGCGATCGCAGCGCAGCGCAGGGTCTGTGGGAACAGCTCCAACATCTGCATGATGGAAATCTGCAGCTGACGGACCTACGCGAGCAGGACCGGCCCCCGCTGTCGGTCCCGGCGACATCGTTCTACTCACGTACCGACGGCGTGGCGCCGTGGCAGACCTGCATCGACGTCGTCCGCGAACACACCGAGAACATCGAGGTGCGCGGGTCGCACGTGGGCATGGGGGTGAACCCGGCCATCGTGCTGGCCATCCTGGATCGCCTCGGTCAGCCCGAGGGCGACTGGCGCCCATTCGCGGCACCCATGTGGGCCAGGTCCTGGTACCCGCGCCCGGCCAACTGGCACGAGCGCCGGGGTACGTCACACGCTGCCTGAGACCGCTGCGGCCGACGCTGTGATATCGGCCATTCGTGGAACCTCAAACCCCAGGGCCACGCGTCGGGGTGCGTGTCAGAATTCGACGATGGCCATCGAACTGCGCGCACCGACCGACCACGAGTGGCCCGACGTCTACGCGGCCGACGCTCGGGCGTTTGGCTCGTCGTACACGGCCGAAGAGATCGAACGGAAGCGTCCATTGCACGACATGTCACGATTTCGGATTGCGGTCGACCGCAGACACATCGTCGGCGTGGCGGGGTCGTATGCCTTGGACGCCACGCTGCCCGGGGGAGCTTCGGTGCCGATGGGTGGGGTCACGTGGGTCTCGGTTGCGGTGACACATCGTCGGCAGGGCTTGATGCGCCGGTTGATCGGCGCCATCCACGACGACATCGATGGCCGGGACGAGCCGTTGGCTTCGCTGTACGCGTCAGAGGGAGGCATCTACCACCATGTGGGCTACGGGCCGGCCACCCAGGTGCGAGTGACCGCAATCGATCCGCGGTTCACCAGGCTGCGCGCCGAGTGCGTGCCGTCAGCAGGCACGGTCGGCTACCTGGAGGGCGACGAGATCGTCCCGGCCATCGATGCGATCTGGCAGCGGTTCCGTACGGTGCGTGCCGGCGAAGCCGCCAAGTCACGAAGCGATCACGCGTTCTTCGTGCAGTCGGGCAAGGTCGCTTCAGACGGCTACACAGCGTCCACCTACTTGGCGCATCGCGACGGGTACGCCGTCTACCGCACGAAGATGCAATGGAACGACGGTCATCCGGCGCACAGTGTGTTCGTCTCGGAGTTCGCCGCCGTCACCAGCGAGGCGCACGCAGCGCTGTGGCACGCGTTGCTCAGCCTGGATCTGGTGGGCTCGATCACGTCACGGATCGTGCCGATCGACGATCCGCTGCCATCGTTGCTCGAGAACCCACGAGCGCTGCGCACGACCGATCTCAACGACGGCGCATGGTTGAACGTGCGTGACGTCACGCGTTGCTTCGGCGCTCGGACGTATCGCTCGGCCGATCGGATCGTTGTCGAGGTCGATGGCATCAGATGGGCGATCGATGGTGGGCCCGATGGTGCGAGTTGCAAGATCGTCAGGTCGAAGCCCGATCTGTTCGCGTCGCACGGAGCGTTCAGTTCGCTGTTGTACGGCGGCGTGCTGCCGTCGGCGTTGGTCGCCGGCCGACGGATGCACGCCCGGAACAACGACGTTCTTGCTCGAGCCGACATCTTCTTCACGACCTCGCTGGCACCTCACTGCCAGTCGCAGTACTGACCCACGTCAGTCAGGCGACAGCGCGGCGAAGGCGCGGACAGTGAAGGTCCCGAAGCCTTCGATCTTGGGTGGAACGGCGGTGAATCGGAACCCACCCACAGGCAGCTCGTCCAGAGCCGTCAGGTGCTCGATGATGGGAATGTCGTGGCCCAGCAACGTCGTATGCACCGGCCGCCCCGCACCGTCGGGCCCGTCGATTGCATCGATGTTCAGCGAGTCGATGCCAACGCACGCGACGCCAGCAGCCACCAGTGCCTCGGCCGTCGCCGCTGCGAGGCGCGGGTGGGCCTGCAGATATGCGGGCGTGGCGAAATGCCGGCTGTGGTCGGTACGGAACAGCACTGCATGCCCGGCGAGCTCCAGGCCATCCAGCACGTCGGGTCCGATCGCATCGATGCCACGGCAATCGATGCACACAGCAGGGACGTTGGCGACTCGGTGCAACGCCAGCTCGCTGAGGTCGTGACCGTCGGCGAACCGGTGAAACGGTACGTCCAGATACGTCCCCGTGTTCGAGCACATCGTGATCATGCCGATCGTGAACGTGACGCCGGCACCGTAGATCTGTTGTGCCGCTTGGCGATCGAGGTGCTCGAAGATGTGCGGCGCGGGTAGGCCGGGATAGGTCAGCAATCCCTCGGTGATGGTGTGACTGAGATCGATCAGTCGTGGATTGGCGGCGGTGGAATCTGTCGGCGGCGTCATGACGGCAGCTTTGTGCATGGCCGGGCCGCGCTACCGTCCAGCCATCAACGGATCCACCGGCTCGGTTCCGAGTCGCCCCGGTCCGATCAGGAGCTGCTCATGACCCAGACCGTCGCGACCACACCGGCTGCGGAGGTTGTCGATGAGGCGCGGCGATGGTTGGCCGAGCACTGGAACGATCAGCATCGCAGCGGCAACGTTCGACCGGCAGCGTGGCGCGAACTGGTGGTGGATGGGCGCTGGGCCGCGCTGCGATGGCCGACGAGCGCGTTCGGTCGAGAGCTGACCGACGAGGACGCCAAGGCAGTCGAAGCTGTCTTCGCCGATGCCGGTGCGCCGGGGCCGGGCCAGGACCGCACCAACCTGTGGGCGGGCACCATGGTGTCGTCGGGCAGCGATGAACTGGTACAGCGATTCCTGCGGCCCCTGCTCCTGGACCAGGTCGCCATGTGCTTGCTGTACAGCGAGCCGGGCGCAGGTTCGGATCTGGCCGGGTTGAGGACCAGTGCGGTGCGCGACGGCGACGAGTGGGTGGTGAACGGGCAGAAGGTGTGGACGTCGGGTGGGCGCGACGCCGACTACGGCATGCTCATTGCCCGCACCGACTGGGACGTACCGAAGCACCGAGGCATCACGTTCTTCTGGTTCCCGATGCGTCAGCCGGGTGTCGAGGTCAGGCCGCTGCGCCAGATGACGGGCGACTCGCGGTTCAACGAGGTGTTCATCACCGATGCTCGGGTGCCCGACAGCCATCGACTCGGCGACGAGGGAAAAGGCTGGTGGGTGCTGCAGACGGCGTTGGCGTACGAGCGCGCGGTCATGGGCATGACGCACCGCCATCCGGGTGCCGATGCCGCTGCCACCCGGCCAGAAGGCGCCACGGCGAAGGCGCATGGTCGCATCCCGTCGCCGGACGTCTCGCTGATCGAGGTCGCCCGGCAGACCGGCCGGCAGCACGATCCCGTGGTGCGTCAACGTCTGGCCCAGCTGCATACGTTGCGCACAGTGAACGCGTGGAACGGGGCGCGAGCGTCGGCCGTTGCCGAGGCGGGCGGCTCGTCGCCGCTGGTGTCGCTGGGCAAGCTGGCGATGTCGGGCATCTTGCACTCGGCGGGTCGGTTGCATGGGCACCTGCTTGGTATCGAAGGCTCGCTGGACGGCGACGCGCAGCCGCGTGCTCGCGACGCGAACTACTCGCAGCTGAACGCATACTTCACATCGATCGGCGGCGGTACCGATCAGATTCAACGCAACATCATCGGCGAGCGCATCCTGGGCCTGCCGCGCGAGCCAGAGGTCGACCGCGAGGTTCCGTTCCGCGAAGTGCGCACGTCGGGCACTGCCAGGTGAGCTTCCGCTTCACGAAGTCTTAACGTCGCCCGAACGGCCCAGAAGCACCGCGCTGTCACACTCACGAAATGTTCCCGACGGCGGTGAGACAGGCAGATCGATGACAGAAGTGGACGAGCTGCTCACCATCGAGCGCGTCGCGGTACTGAACCGCATGGTCTTGTTCGGCGCTGTGCCTGGGCACACGCTCGTCGCCGTCGCTCGACTGCTCGAAGAGGTGCGGGTTGAACCGGGTGACACGTTCATCGAGGGCGGATCGGTGGAGGACTGGCTGTTCGTGGTGGTCGACGGACGAGTCAGGGTGCATAGCGGCGAGCGAACACTGGCCGAGGCCGGTCCGGGCAGCGTGGTGGGGGAGTTGGCCGTGCTGGTACCGGCGCCCCGATCGGCGTCGGTCACGGCGATGGAGCCGACCCTGCTGCTGCGCCTCCGTCGGGCTCCGTTCGAGGAACTGCTGGACGATCGGCCAGAGATTGCCCGAGCGGTGATCGCGACCTTGGCCCGCAAGCTGCAGGAATCGGCCGATGCCGGCGACATCTTGGAAGGGACGTGACGTCGGTCGCGGTTCGTGTTGCAACACCAACCCGTCGGATCGTGTTGCTGGCAGGGCAGGCCTTCGCGCTCGGCCTGATGATGGCTTGGATCCTTGTGCCGGCCAGCGCCATCTTTCTCGAGGCGTACGGTTCGGGGCTGTTGCCGGTCACCTACATCGGGGCCGCCGCGGCCGGCATCGCGTCCAGCGCATCGCTCAGCGCGGTGTTGCGACGGCGAACCCTGTCTGCGGTGGCAGCGCAAGTGTTGGCGGGACTGGCGTGCTTGCTGGCGACAGCCTGGGTGCTGCTGTGGAAGTTCGAGGCCGAATGGGTCTCGTTCGGGTTGCTCGTTCTGGTGCCGATCATCGTGCCCATCGGCTTTGTGTTCGTCGTCGGGCAGGCCGGCATGCTGCTGGACGTCCGCGTTCTGAAGGCCACCTATGCGCGAGTCATCGCTGGGTTCGCCCTGGGCTTCGTCGCTGGTGGCCTGGCCGGGTCGCCGCTGCTGAGGGCGCTCGGTGGCACCGAGCATCTGCTGGCCGCCGCGGCGCTGGTCGCGGGAACGTTCCTGCTGCTGGTGGAGGTGACGCGCCGCACGTTCTCGGCGGAGCTCTCGGTGGTCGATGTCGTTCACGAGGGTGCCGAGCGACCGACGCTGCGAGTGCTGCTGCGTCATCGGTACATCACGCTGATCGTCGCCTTTCAGATGCTGTCGGCCGTGGAGAGCCAATGGCTGGACTACTTGGTGTTCGATCGCGCCTCCCGGCGCTACGAAGACAGCGAGGAGCTCGCGCAGTTCATCGGTCGGTTCACAGCGATCGCCTACGGAGCCGACATTCAGTTCTTGCTGCTGGTCGCCGGCTTGCTGCTGCGCCGGTTCGGTCTTCGGTACGGCCTGACTGCGAACTCGGTGGCCGTGATGACGCTGATCGGCGGCATGATCCTGGCCGCATCGCTGCAGGGTTCGGCCGCAACGATCGTGTTCGTGTTGATCGTCGCCGCGCGGGTGACCGATCTGGTGTTCAGCGATGGGACATCGCGCACGTCGCTCAGCGCCGCGTATCAGGTGGTGCCCAGTGCACTACGTCTCGTCACCCAGGCCAAGGTCGAGGGCCTTGCGGTTCCTGTGGCCATCGGCGCCAGCGGTGTGATCCTGGTGGTGCTGCGCTGGGCGGGCGGAACCGAAGGCATCCTGCTGCCGGTGCTGACCAGCGTGGTGGTGGCCGCGTGGATCGTCGTTGCAGCGTTGGTCTATCGGGGATACCGGGTGAGCCTGCTGGCCAGCCTGCGACGCCGGACGCTGGATCCGGCAGCGCTGAACCTCGATGGAGCAGACGGCCTGGTGGTCATCGAGCGGCTCGTGGACAGTGACGATGAACGAGATGTGCGGCTGGCGCTCGATGTGTTGGCCGGGGCCAACCATGCAGCGCTTCCCGCGATCTTGAGTCGGTTGACCGAAGACCAGCGGCTGGACCTCCGCGCCACGGCGCTGGAGCGTCTGATGGACGTCGAACCGCAGATGGCCGCCGTCGCGGCCCGGCGGGGGCTGACCGATCCGAGCTTCCGGGTTCGGGCGGTCAGCATCCGTGTGCTCGCAGCGGTCGGTGGCGCTGCTGACGTGGACGACATTGCTGCCAGCGCGAACGACTCGCCGCCTGACGTGATGGTCGCTGCGGCGGCGGCGATCACGCGGCTCGGTAGCGACGCGGGGCGCGTACGGGTTGCGGCCGATCTCGTTCGCCTCGCACGTTCCCGGGCTGCACAGGACCGAGTCATTGCCGCGCAGATGTTCGGCGAGTGCGAGCCCGGCGAGTGGATGGACCGCAGCGTGCTGCGCGCTCTGCTGGACGATCCCGATCATGACGTCGTCAACGCAGCGCTGGCGGCCACTCGCTGGCCGCACGAGGCCGAACTGGTCC
>JANNFQ010000195.1:0-10153 GCA_031380045.1 Acidimicrobiaceae bacterium | reverse complement strand
GAACCGTCACCCGGCATCCTCGTCCAGTGGCGGCCCCTGCTCATCGTCGTCGTTGCACTGATCGCCGTGCTGGTTTCCTGGATGGCGATCTCATCGAGGTTGTCGAACACCGCAATGTCGAAGGTGCGATCGCCCGGACCGTTGCCCTGGGCCATCGACCGGCACATCAGCCCGGCGGCCGGTGTCGGTCTGCGCTTCGCCTTCACTCGAGCGCGAGGCGAGCGCGGATCGGTGCGGGCGAATCTGGCTGGCGTGGTGTTCACCGTGTGCGGGTTGGTGGCCGCGATCACATTCGGGACCAGCGTCGCCCGGCTGATCGACCAGCCATTCCGATACGGCAGCAACTTCGATCTGGCGATGGGAGACAACGGTGGCGAGCAGATCGACCCCCAGTTGGCCGACGTGTTGCGAAACGATCCCGATGTCACGTCGTTGATGTTCTACGCCCAGAGCTATGCACGCTCGGGCTCGACCACCGTGCAGCTGGGCGGGCTGCAGGCAGTGCGCGGCGAGGGAACACCGGTCATGGCATCCGGCAGAGCACCCGTCGCCGGCGACGAGATCGCCCTCGGCCGGCTCGACGCCGATGCGCTGGGCGTGGGCATCGGCGATCGCGTCCAGCTGGCGGGGCCCACTCGCACCGACACATTCCGCGTCACCGGCATCGCAGTGATCGCCGGATTGGGCTCGAACGAGGGCATCGGCGAGGGCGGCGTGGTCACGTTGCAGAGCCTGCAACGACTGGACGAGGACGTCCAGATCACCTCGGCCCTCGTGCAGATCCGGCCGGACAGCGAAGTGTTCGACACGTTGCGCGCGATGTTCCCCGACGCTTCTGCCGACGAAGGCTTCGAGCCGTCGGCGATCGTCAACATCAATCGCGTCCGCACCATCCCGTTCGTGCTGGCGGCCGTACTGGCGGTGCTGTGCGTGCTGACCGTGGCACATGCCATGTTCACCTCGTTGCGGGCGCGACGCCGCGACATGGCCGTGTTGCGTTCACTCGGGGCCGACCGAGGGTTCCTCTCGCGCGCCGTGCACTGGCAGAGCACGGTGTTCACGGTGGTGCCTGCGCTGGTCGCCGCGCCCGTGGGTTTCATCGGCGGACGCGCGATCTTCGCGGTGTACGCGAACGACATCGGCGCGCTCGACGATGCGGCTGTGCCCGTGCCGATGGTCGTATCGATCATCGCCGGCGTGGCCGTGCTGGCGAACGCGGTCGCGACGCAGGCAGCCCACCGCGAGCGACGCGTGACGACGGCGTCGGTGCTGCAGCACGAGTGACCATGCGGATCGTGGCTCAGCCGGCGACGGCGGCCTCGACAAAGCGCTCGATGATGGCCAGATCGTTGGGCAGCACTGTGTACCGCTCGTCGCGATCGAACAGGTCGGCGAGATGTGGCGGAAGAGGGGGGTGCACGCCCGTGGCCTGTTGCACGGCGTCGGGGAACTTGGCCGGATGGGCCGTGGCCAGGGTGACCACCATCGGGCCCAACTGGTTGCGCATCTGCTGGGCGACGCCTACGCCGACCGCCGAGTGCGGGTCCAACAGCATCCCCGTGTCGTGGTGGATGCGCTGCATGACCGCAAGCGTCTGGGTGTCGTCGATGCGGCCGGCGCGGAACACGCCGTCGATGAACTGGCGTCGTTGGTCGGGCTCGATCGACAGGTTCCCCACAGTTCGGAACCGTTGCAGCTGCTCGGCGGTCAGACCCCCGTCGCGCCCGTTCATCTCGAACAGCAATCGCTCGAAGTTGGACGACACCTGGATGTCCATCGAGGGGCTGAGTGAGGGCACCACCGGCGCGGCGCTCATGTCGTTGTCGTTGATGAAGCGGGCCAGGATGTCGTTGGCGTTGGATGCAATGACGAGCTGATCGATGGGCGCACCCATCTGCTTGGCGATCCATCCGGAGAACACGTTGCCGAAGTTGCCACTGGGCACGCAGACGTCGATCGGCCCGCGCAGCACATCGGTGGCCACCACGTAGTACACGACCTGTGCCATCACTCGCGCCCAGTTGATCGAGTTGACTGCGCTGAGCTGCATGCGTTCGCGGAACGGGGCGTCGTTGAACATCGCCTTCACCAGATCTTGGCAGTCGTCGAACGTGCCATCGACGGCTATCACATGCACGTTCGGTGAATCGACCGTGGTCATCTGACGCCGCTGGACATCGCTGGTTCGCCCGTTGGGATACATGATCACGATGTCCACGTTGGCGCAGTCCTTCACGCCGTCGATCGCCGCCGATCCGGTGTCGCCACTGGTGGCGCCGACGATGGTCACCCGGCGGTTCTGCTGGGCCAACACATGATCGAAAAGTCGGCCGACCAGTTGCAGCGCAACGTCCTTGAACGCCAGCGTGGGACCGTGGAACAGCTCGTGCACGAAGTACCCGTCGTCGATTTGCACCAACGGCACCACCGCCGGGTGGGCGAATGTCGCGTACGCCTGACGGCACAGCTCGATCAGTACCTGTGGGGCGATGTCGTCGCCGATGAACTCGGTCAAGATCTGTGCCGCGCGCTGCGCGTAGGTACTGCCGGGAACCAGCGCCGGCAGCTCGGGCCAACGTTGCGGGACGTACAGGCCGCCATCGGTCGCCAGGCCGGCCAGTAACACCTCACTGAACCCCAACTCGGGCGCAGACCCGCGAGTGCTGATGTAGCGGACGCTCATTGCCCAATGACCCGCAGCAGACCTCCGACACTGCGCACGGCGTCCAACTCGCGCAACTCGCGCAACGTTGCCTGCACCGACGACTCCTTGGCGTCATGGGTGATGAACACCAGTCGCGCGTCGGGCGCGTTGCCTTCCTGTTCGGCGGCGCGAATGCTGACGCCGTGCCGGGCGAACACGCCCGTGACTGCATGCAACACGCCGGGACGATCGGCCACATCCATGCTGAGCAAGTACTCAGCCGATGTCTCGTCGATGGGTCGGATGGCCGCGCGACCGAACGATCCCAGCGAACCATGTGTGCCCTTCGACAGGTTGACGGCGGCGTCGATGACATCGCCCAGCACAGCGCTGGCCGTTGGCATGCCCCCTGCTCCCCTGCCGTAGAACATCAGCGAACCGACAGCGCCGCCCTCGATGAAGACAGCGTTGTAGCTCTCTCGCACGCTGGCCAACGGATGGGTCATCGGCACCATCGCCGGGTGCACGCGCACTGCGACCTCGCCCGTTTCCTGATCTTGATCGGCGATGCCCAGCAGTTTGACCACGTACCCCAAGCGCCTGGCCACGGCGATGTCGTGGCCAGTGATGCGGCTGATGCCTTCGTGGTACACATCACCGGCCACGACCTTCACGCCAAAGGCGATGGTGGCGATGATCGCTGCCTTCGCACCGGCATCGAAGCCCTCGACATCGGCGGTTGGATCGCGCTCGGCGAAGCCCAGTGCCTGAGCCTCGGCCAGGGCGACGCCGTAGTCGGCGCCATCTTCGGTCATCTTGGTGAGGATGAAGTTGGTCGTGCCGTTCACGATGCCCATCACCCGTTTGATCGGCTCGCCGCGCAGGCTTTCGCGCAGCGCTCGGATGAGCGGAATGCCGCCGGCGACCGCTGCCTCGAACAGCAGGTCGACGCCCGCATCGTCGGCGGCGGTGTACAACTCGGTCCCGACGTTTGCCAACAGTTCCTTGTTCGCGGTGATCACCGGCTTGCCCTTGGCCAGCGCCGTAGTGATCAGTTCGCGCGCCGGTTCGATTCCACCGATCACTTCGACGACCAGATCGATCGCCGGATCGGCCACCACAGCGTGCGCGTCTCGAGTCAGGACGCCATCGGCCAACGACACACCTCGTTCGCGACTGATGTTGCGCACGGCAACTGCAGCGATCTCGAGCCGCAGACCAGTTCGGGCTTCGACGGCGAGCTGTTGCTGGCCGACCAACTGCACCAACGCCGCGCCCACATTGCCACAGCCCAACACACCGATCCTGACGACGTTTCCTTCGAGAGCCACGGGCGAGAGGCTACGGGACGGTGACCGATGCGCTGTCGATCATTCCGGCGATCATCCCGGCGATCATCCCGGCGACCGAAGCCCCGGCGCGCAACGGCCCGGTCGGGGCGTAAAGCCTGCCGACCGGGCTGATGCGTGGTTCCCGCTGATCTGTGGAGAGAGCTATGACTCGTTCGTACGGCCGGCCGAGTTGCGACGGGCGAAGGCCAGGGCGACGCTGCCGGCGCCCAACAGGCCGATGGCGATGAAGGCAGTGGGCAGTGCCGAGCCACGACCGGTGACCGGCAGCGACGGGGTGGTCGAGATGGTCTTCGACTGGACTTGCGCGGGCACGACGGCCGGAGCTGCGGTGGTGGGGGCTGCGGTCGGCGCCGGGGGGAACTGTGCGCCACTGGGCTGCGTGACCGTCGTGGGCGGGTCGGTCTTCGGGGGGGTGGTGTCGACCGGCACACTGTCCTCAGGAACGCTGTCCCCGGGAACGCTGTCCTGCGGAACGCTGTCCTGCGGAACGCTGTCCTGCGGAATGGTCTCGCCGGGGACCGAGTCGTACGAGCCATCGGTGCTGACCGTGCAGGGCTCGTCGTTACTGCCGCCGACGGCGAACTGATCGATGTGTGAACAGTCCCACTCTCCGTAGTTTCCAGCACTGACCGTGCTGGTGCCGAGCGCTGCGTATCCGGCGAGCGACACGGCAATGATGCCAGTGACGATGGCCTTGCGCTTCCAACGAAGGTTCTGTGTGCGGCTCATGATGTCTCCCGAATTTGTGCGGTTTCGCCAGGTAGTGACGTTGTGATGAGTGGCACGATACGGAAGCTGTCAGCGCCTGAACAGCCCCTCGCACGCCAATGGGCCGAACGACTCACGCGCCGATGCCGAACCGTCAAGCGGGGGTCAAGGGATGCCGACTCATCTCTGTCCGCCAGCACAATTGACCACGTTGCGTGGTCAACAAACGCTGCGGGCGAACGACCGAAGCGGTCAGCGCAGAGCGGCGACGATGGCGTCGAATCGAGCGCGTGACAGCACTGCGCCCTCGCGGCGAACCGCCCCGGGATCGATCTGCAGGATGCGGTCGAGCTTCGCGTAGCTGGGTCGCGATTCGCGATCCCATGGGCCGGTACCAACGGGCACCTGCCGCTCGTTGTCGTGACGCTTCGACGTCAGCGCCACCCCCACCAGCGCGGCCCCGCGACGCCCGACGATGACCACCGGCCTGTCCTTGCCCTGCGACGGATCGTCCTCGTAGGGCACCCATGTCCACACGACTTCGCCTGGATCGGGATCGCCGTCAAGGCACGGCGTGTACTCGACACGAACACCGTCGAACTCGATGTCGCGTGAAGCCGTCCTGTTGGCGCGCCGACCACGCCCAGAGTCGAGCACGACCCGGCCGAGCCGCGCTGCCAGCGCCTTCAGCCCAGATCGCATGCCAACAGATCGTCATAGGTTTCGCGACGCACCACCAGGCGCGCCTGACCGTCGCGGACGAACACCACGGGCGGGCGGGTCAGCTTGTTGTAGTTGCTGGCCATCGAGTGCCCGTACGCGCCGGTGACCGGCGTGGCCAGCAGTTGGCCGGCGGCCACCTCGGCGGGCAGTTCGGCCTGGAAGATCAGCACATCGCCGCTCTCGCAGTGCTTGCCCACCAAGCGCGCCTTCATCGCCCGTTGATCGACCACGTTATTCGGCGAGAAGGCCTCGTACCCCGAGCCGTACAACACGGGCCGGGGGTTGTCGCTCATACCGCCGTCGACAGCGACATAGGTGCGCAGGCCAGGCAGGTGCTTGACCACGCCGACCGTGTACACCGTGATGGCTGCCGCGGCAACGATGGACCGGCCCGGTTCGACGCTGATGCGCGAGGTGACACCCAGCGAACTGCATGCGTCCAGCAGGACGCGGCCCCACTCGGTGATCGTGGGCGCTTCCTCACCGCCGACGTAGGCGACCCCCAGCCCGCCGCCCAACACAAGTTCGGGCAAGCCCAGCGGCACAGCAAATCGGGCCATGACTTCGGCGGCGCGAGCGAAGCTGTCGACCGCAAAGACGTTGGACCCGATGTGGCAGTGCAGGCCGACCAGTTGAACGGCCGGCGAGTGTTCTGCACGACGGACGGCATCGATGGCGGCACCGCTGCCAAGGTTGAACCCGAACTTCGAATCGTCCTGCCCCGTGGCGATGTACTCGTGGGTGTGCGCGTGCACGCCCGGGGTGATGCGCAGCACGACACGCGGTGCCGGAAGCCCCTCGGCGTGCAGCATCTCGAGCCGATCGAGCTCTTCGAAGCAGTCGACCACGATGTACCGCACACCCTGGGTGATGGCCAGACGAAGCTCGTCCAAGCTCTTGTTGTTGCCGTGCACGGTCAGCGCGTCGGCCGGCACGCCAGCCTGCAGGGCGACGTACATCTCGCCGCCGCTGGCCACGTCCAGCAACATGCCTTCCTCGTATGCCAGCTGTGCCATGGCGCGACACAGGAACGCCTTGGTGGCGTACACAGCACACTGATGACCGAACGCATCCACCGCTTCGCGGCAGCGGCGACGCAGGTGCAGTTCGTCGTAGACGAACAGGGGCGTACCGTAGGCAGCCGCCAGATCGGCGACCGACAGACCACCGATCAGCAACGAACCGTCGTCGGCAACGGTTGATGTGTCGGGCAACAGGTGGAGTGGCAGTGAAGTCATCGATGCCGTTACATCTGCTCGGGCGCCTCGATGCCCAGCACCGACAACCCGTGCGCCAGCACTCGCGCTGTCAGATCGGCGAGCGCCAACCGGCTCAATCGCAGCTCGTCGGTCTCGGCCTTCAGCACCGGGCACGCCTCGTAGAAACCGGTGAAGTCTTGCGCGAGGTCGAACAGGTACGTGCACAACCGATGCGGTGCACACCGTTCGATCGTCTCGCGCAGCGCGCCGTCGTAGCCCAACAGGCGAATGGCCAGCTGGCGTTCTTGTGGCTGGCCGATGGTCGGGGCAACGTCGCGCACATCGGACGGGGCGATGTCGGCGCGGCGGAAGATGCTGCGAATGCGTGCATGGGCATACTGCAGATATGGGGCAGTGTTGCCCTCGAAGGCCAGCATGCGGTCCCAGTCGAAGACGTAATCCTTGATGCGATCGACCGACAGCTCTGCGTACTTCAATGCGCCGATGCCGATGATCCGGCCCAGCTCGGCCTGCTCGTGGGACGCGAGGTCGGGGCTGTGTTCGGCGACGCCGGCACGCCCTCTGTCGACTGCCTCGTCGACCAGATCGATGAACCGCATCGGGTCGCCGCTGCGGCTCTTCATCATCTTGCGGTCAGCGCCCAGGACGTTGCCGAAGTTGACGTGAACTGCCCGTGCCGGCGGCACCAGCCAGCCCGCCATGTGGGCCACCTTCCACACCATCGCCAGGTGCTGCGACTGCGGAGTGCCGACGACGTACAGCAGCAGAGTGGCCTGCAGGCGCTCGACGCGGTCGATGACGCAGGCGAGGTCGCTGGTGGCGTAGTTGAAACCGCCAGTGCGCGCTTGCACGATGAGCGGCAGCGGAGCACCCTCGCGATTTGTGTAGCCAGGAACCCACACCACCTGCGCGCCATCTGACTCTTCCAACAGCCCAACCGCCTCCAGCCTCTGGAGCACCTCGGGCATGAACGGTTGGTAGAACGACTCGCCGGCCAGATCGTGGTCGGTCAGCAAGATGCCGAGCTTGCCGTACAGCTCGTTGAAGTGCCGAGTGGACTCGATGACCAACGCCTGCCACAGCCGCGTGGTCTCGAGATGGTCGCGACTTTGCAGCTTGACGACGCGCTCTCGAGCGCGCTCTTTGAAGTCGTCGCTCTCGTCGAACTTGACGCGAGCCTGCTTGTAGAACGCGTCGAGATCGCCGAGCTCCAACCGGTCGACGTTCTCGGTGCCGGCGACATCGACCATGTGCTCGATGAGCATGCCGAATGGCGTGCCCCAGTCGCCGATGTGGTTCTCGCGGATGACACGATGGCCTTGGAACGCGTACATGCGCACCAACGCATCGCCGATGACGGTGGTGCGCAGGTGACCGACATGCATCTCTTTGGCCACGTTGGGCGCCGAGTAGTCGATGACGACGGTCTCGACGAGCTCGGGAGCCTGCACGCCAAGGCGAGGATCGGCGGCCACCACGGCGATCTGCTCGTTCAAGTAACCGTCGCCGAAGGTGACGTTGATGAAGCCGGGTCCGGCGACCTCGAGCGTGGCGACGTGACCGAGGTTGGCGACAGCGATGATGTCGGCGGCCACCTCACGCGGGTTGCGACCGAGCTGCTTCGCGAGCGGCAGCGCACCGTTGACCTGTGCGTGCGCGTGCTCGCTGGGCCGGACCACCGGATCGATGGCAACTGCGTCGGATGCAACTCCGGCGACCTGCGCAAAGGCCGGTGCCAGCAGGCGTGCGACAGAGACGAGCGGATCGGCCATGAACGGTCGATGGTACCGGTCGGTCTTCGGATTGACCGTGTTCATTGAGTGGCGATCCGACACCATTGACGATGCCGAAGCGGTGCTCGCCTCGATCGGTGGCTATCCTCGCTGCATCCCGCCCTCGTAGCTCAGGGGATAGAGCAATGGTTTCCGGAACCATGTGTCGGAGGTTCGAATCCTTCCGGGGGCGCCTTGGCGAGCGTCGCGGTCTTCACGGGCTGACGGTGTCCCACGCTGACCACGACGGTCGTGGTGGGGTAGGACACCTTCAGCCGCCCAGGTAGCTGCTTTCGAGCACGTGGCTGTTCTCGCGGAAGTAGGCGGCGCTGCCCTCCATGACCAGGCTGCCGTGACTGAGCACGTAGGCACGGTCGGCCACCTCCAGCGCCAGGTGCACATGTTGCTCGACCAGCAGCACACCGGCTCCGGTCTTGGCGGCGATGTCGCGTAGGACCGGCAGCAGGCGTTCGACGATGATCGGCGCCAAGCCCAGGCTCATCTCGTCGACCATCAGCAGCTTGGGCTTCACCGCCAACGCCCGGGCCATTGCCAGCATCTGCTGCTCTCCGCCCGACAGCAGCCCGGCGCGCCGATCCATCAATCCGTCCAGCGCGGGGAAGTAGGCAAGCGCCTGGTTCAGATCTGACGCACTGCGCGCTGACCCGAGGCGCAGATTTTCCTTGACGGTCAGCTGGAAGAACAGGCTGCGATCCTCGGGCACATGGGCAAGACCGTCGCGAGCGATGCGATGAGACTTCCGGCCCCTGACCGACTTGCCGAGCACCTTGATGTCACCCTTCAGGATGGGATTCAAGCCCGAGGTGGTCAGCAGGGTGGTCGTCTTGCCGGCGCCATTCGGGCCGAGGAGGGCAACGACCTCGCCTTCGTCGACATGCAGATCGAGGTCGCGGACGACGGGCACGCCGTGGTACCCGGTCGACATCTCGATGATCTCGAGCGCGCTCACGCTGATCCGTCGAGTGTGCCGTCGCGGGCCGACTGGCCGAGATACGCCTCGATCACCAGCGGATCGCGCTTGATCTCGGCGGGCGTTCCCTGGGCGATCTTGACCCCGAACTCGATCACGTAGACGTAGTCGCAGATGTTCAGCACCAGACCCATGTCGTGATCGACCAGCAGGATGCTGGTGCCGGCATCGATGATGTCGCGCAGGCGCCGACCGAGCTGCGCGCTCTCTTGCGTATCCAGCCCGGCGGCTGGCTCGTCCATGCACACCAGCTTTGGACGCGCAGCCAACGCACGAGCTGCAGACACGAGCTTGCGCTGGCCCTGGCTGATCTCGTTCGGCATCGCCGTGGCGAGGTCGCGGATGCCAAGCACCTCGAGGGCGAAGTCGACGCTGGAGCGATCGCGAGGTCGGCGAGGCGCAACGAGGTCGAGCAGGAAGTTGCCGACGGTCTGCCGTTCTGAGGCGACCTGCAGGTTCTCTTCGATGGTCAGATCATCGAACAGCTCCAACGACTGCCACGTGCGACCCAGGCCGCGACCGGCGCGCTTGTGAACGGGGAGATGGCCGACCTCGTGCCCGTCGAACTCGATGCGGCCGGTGGTGGGCACGAAGCCGGTGATGCCGTCGATGAAGGTCGTCTTACCGGCGCCGTTCGGCCCGATCAACCCGACCAACGAACCTTCGGTCACGGCGAAGTCGACATCGTTGACGGCCCGCAGGCCGCCGAACGTGACCGACATCTTGTTGGTCTGCAGAAGGGT
>JANNFQ010000170.1:0-20351 GCA_031380045.1 Acidimicrobiaceae bacterium | reverse complement strand
CTGGCGGGCCAGCGCGGCCATGACGTGATCGGGGGTGAGTTCGGGGTTGCTGAGTGCACGGGCCTGATCGATGGCGGCCGCGACCGCCTCTTGCGTCTTGATGGTCCACTTCTTCGGATCGATCGCCATGACGGCCAGTGTAGGTTCTTCGATGCAGAAAACCTGATATGACTTGTATCAACATTTGACGGAATCCATCCGCTCGTGTCTGCTGTGGTGGTGGCGTCGGCGACGCTGCTGGCCGCGTGTGGCAGTGACGACGACACTGCAGCGTCGTCTGCCGATGCGCCCGTCGAATCGACAGCCGACACCGTGGCTCCGGCGGACACCACTGCGCCCGAAACCGTGCCCCCGACCGACGAACCCCCAGCCGGCACACCCGAGGTGACCGAGGCCCGGGTGGGCACTGTCATCGACGTGGCCACCGCAGCCGGCACGTTCAACACGTTGCTCGCCGCCATCGACGCAGTCGGCCTGACCGAGCAGATCGCCACTGGCAAGTACACGCTGCTGGCCCCGACCGACGAGACGTTCGCCGCCCTGGGCCGACCGGCCCTCGATGCGTTGATGGCCGACCCGGCCGCGCTACTGGCACTGGTGAACAACCACGTACTGCCCGGACCCGAGGACGTGCACACCATCGGCTTGTTCAACAACGTGGTCACCCTGGGCAACGGCTCGTTGACGGTCACGACCGATGGCGATCTGGTCATGGTCGACGGCGCCACCATCACCTCGCCCGACATCGCCGCCGACAACGGTTTCATCCACGTGATCGACAAGGTCCTAGTGCCAGCGGCAGCCTGATCCAACCGGTTGCCCTGATCCAACCGGTTGCGGGTCACCCCGTCATCGCGTCTCGCAAGCTGCACCAGCACCCCCCGCCGGTGCAGTCCACAGACCCGACATGCCGATGCCGACTGCGCTGCAGTCGGCATCGGTCGTTTTTCTTGATCGTGTTGACGTGGCGCCAAACACGCCGACGCTTTCAGCGACTGGTTCAGTCGTCGGAATCGGCGCCCTTGCCGTTCGACTTCCCGTTGCCGCCGTTCGGGCCGTGGCCGCCTGTGGCCGCAGTGCCATGCGACGCGCCTTTCGACTCGTGCTCGGTTGCATCGTCGGAAGCTTCGTCCTCGGTGGCGTCGTCATCGTCGTCGGTCGCTGCCGTCGCCGTGGTGACCTCGTCGGCATCGTCGTCTGCCTCGTCGTCGGCTTCGTCATCGCCGGTCTTGCCGCACGACGAGTGGGCTGCCTCGCTGACGACGGCACCATGACCCGGGCCGGGCTCGGTGGCCTGTGCGACCGAACTGACCGTGCGCCCGTGGTTGCCCTCGGCACACAGCGTCTCGTCGAACTCGGTGTCGGGGTCGTCGACCAGCACCGCGCCATCGGCTGTCGTGGCGTCGGCCGTGGTTTCCGGCGATGTCGCCGTGGTGGTCGTGACGGCCAGGGTGGTGGTCACGGCGGTGGACTCGGTCGTCTCGGTCGTGGTGGTCGCAGGCTGGGACGTCGTGGTGGTGGTCTCGAGCATCGACGTCGATGTCGTGGTGGTTGATTCAGGAGCGTCGGCTGCCAGGAACCCACCGGGACCCGCGGCGGCGACGCCTGCGAATCCCAGTACACCAGCGGCCACCAGCGTGGCGATGGGGAGGCGGCGGCGAGCGGTTCGGACTGTTTCTGCATCGGACATGGGTGAACTCCAGATCAATGTCAAGCACACGAGTGCACGGCACCCTCTGAATCGTCCGAGCCCCCGTGCGCGTTACAACGAATGTGTTCGCCCGCCCACTATTCGTGGGCCAAAGGCGTGAATCACCCCATCGGGCTACGACCTACAGTGCCGCCCGATGAAGCGGCGCCCTGCAACGACTGCTGCTGCCCTGGCACTGGCCGCCGTCACGCTGGCGTCAGTTGCAGTCGCTGCCGACGAATCGACCGTGCGGCAACCCGCCGACGCAACGGTCGCGGCCGGTCGCGTGAACCATCAACCGCGCACGTTCAGCGTGCTGTTCGCAGGCGACATCCTGACCGAGGACCGCGTGTTGCGCGTCGGTGCGGCAGCGGCGCTGCCCGGGCAGAGCTACGACTTCGCACCGATGTTCGCGCCTGTCAGCAGCATCATTCGATCGGCCGATCTGGCGGTGTGCCACATGGAGCTGCCGATCAGTGGGCCGGGGCAACGTTCGGGCTACGCAGGAGGGCGATCGCCATTCGGCGGCAACCTGTTGTCGGCACCGTACGAGATGGCCAGCTCGGTGAGGCGAACCGGTTTCGATCGATGCAGCACCGCATCGAACCACAGCAATGACCTGGGCATCGCCGGCATCGACAGCACCCTGACCGCGTTGGATGACGCCGGGGTCAGCCACGTGGGCACGGCCCGCCAGATCGCCGAGGCCGATCCGCAGGTCTTCACGGTCAGCGGCGTCGCGCTGGCCCACCTGGCCTACACCCGATACTCGAACACCGTGCCCCAGCGCGATCCATGGCGAGTCGCCTTTGCGGCCACACCCGGCCAGGTGGCCGCCGACGTGAACGCGGCGCGGGCGGCCGGTGCAGAGGTCGTGATCGTCAGCCTGCATCTGTCGCAGGAGATGCAGACCGGCCCGACTTCCGACGATCGCAGCTTCGCCACGCAGCTGGTGCACATGGCGCACGTCGACATGGTGGTGCATCACGGCCCGCACGTCTCGCAACCGATGGAGATCGTGAACGGAACCCCGATCTGGTGGAGCGTTGGCAACTTCGTGTCGGCCATGGGCACTGCGGGTCGAGGTCGCTACACCGATCCGCGCAGCCGCGACGGGCTGTTCGCCACCGCCCGGTTCACCGAGCGGTCCGACGGTTCGTTCGCCGTCCAGCCATGGACCGTGCTGGTCTGCAACGAGGCCGTCGATCGCACGGTGCGCGCACCCTTCCAAGAGCTGGCCGACCCGTCGCTGCCACCGTGGCTGCGTGCCGAGATGCAGGCCTGCGTGGACCGCACCGTGCGCGTGTTCTCCGACATCCACTGACCTGCTGTCGTCTGCCGTGGTCGCCGCCCCGGCTTTGACACAAACCGGCGGACGCACCGGCGCCGGTCAGCGGGTTTCTGGTTTGACTCAAACGCCGAAACACACCCGAAACGTGGGCCGCTCTACGATGCGACGCATGCAGCTGTCGCCGCACGAACAGGAGCGGTTGCTGGTGCACGTGGCCGCCGACGTCGCCACCAAACGGCGGGCCCGCGGGCTGAAGTTGAACTACCCCGAAACGGTCGCCATCCTGACGTCGTGGGTCTACGAGGCGGCCCGCGACGGCCGCACCGTCGTTGACCTGATGGAGACCGGGTGCCAGGTGCTGACGACCGACGACGTGATGGAAGGCATCGCCGAGATGGTCGACGAGGTGCAGATCGAAGCCACGTTCCCTGACGGCACCAAGCTGGTCACCCTGCACCAGCCGATCAGGAGCGCCCGATGACGGCGTGCCGCCGATGATCCCTGGCGAGGTCACGGGGCCCGACGGTTCCATCGAGTTGAACGTCGGCGCGCTGCGAACGACGCTCGAGGTGGTGAACGGCGGCGACCGACCGGTACAGGTCGGCTCGCACTATCACTTCGCCGAGGCCAACCCCGCCCTGCTGTTCGACCGCGGTGTGGCTCGTGGCCTACGACTGGACATCGCTGCCGGTACCTCGGTGCGGTTCGAGCCCGGCATCGCTCGAACCATCCAATTGGTGCCGATCGGCGGTGAACGCATCGTGGCCGGTCTGCGTGGCGAGGTGGCCGGGCCGCTCGATTCGCCGGCCACGGCGGCACCTGTGACACAGGAACCGACGACACACGAACCCGCGACGCAAGGATCCGGCGATGGTTGAGATCTCACGCGCCCAATATCGACGCCTGTACGGACCGACAACGGGCGACCGGGTCCGTCTGGCCGACACCGATCTGCTCATCGAGGTCGAGCGTGATCTGTGCGCCGGGGGCGACGAGGCCGTGTTCGGCGGCGGCAAGGTGATCCGCGAATCGATGGGTCAATCGGGTCGCACACGCGCCCAGGGTGCCCCCGATCTGGTCATCACCGGCGCACTCATCCTCGACCACTGGGGGGTCGTGAAGGCCGACATCGGTGTGCGCGACGGACGCATCGTGGGCATCGGCAAGGCGGGCAATCCCGACACGATGTCGGGCGTCGATCCCACACTGGTCATCGGGCCATCCACCGAGATCCTGTCGGGCAACGGGCGCATCCTCACTGCCGGCGCGATCGACTGCCACGTGCATCTGATCTGCCCGCAGATCGTCGACGAAGCGCTGGCGTCGGGCACCACCACGATCATCGGCGGCGGCACCGGCCCAGCCGATGGCACCAAGGCCACGACGGTCACGGCCGGATCGTGGAACCTGGCCCACATGCATCAGGCCATGGACACCATGCCGGTCAACGTGCTGCTGCTGGGCAAGGGCAACACCGTCTCGTACGACGGTCTGTGGGAGCAGGTGCTGGGCGGCGCCGGCGGGTTCAAGCTGCACGAAGACTGGGGCACCACGCCTGCCGCGATCGATGCCTGCCTGACGGTGGCCGACGAATGCGGCGTGCAGGTGGCCATCCACACCGACACCTTGAACGAGGCGGGGTACGTGGAATCCACGTTGGCAGCCATTCGTGGCCGTTCGATCCACACGTACCACACCGAGGGCGCGGGCGGCGGCCACGCACCCGACATCATCACGGTCGCAGCGCACCCCAACGTGCTGCCGTCGTCGACCAACCCAACCCGGCCGCACACGATCAACACGCTGGCCGAGCACCTGGACATGTTGATGGTGTGCCATCACCTGAACCCGTCGGTGCCCGAAGATCTGGCCTTCGCCGAAAGCCGCATCCGACCATCGACCATCGCCGCCGAAGACGTTTTGCACGACATGGGCGCGATCTCGATCATCGGCAGCGATGCACAGGCAATGGGTCGCGTGGGCGAAGTGATCCTGCGCACCTGGCAAACCGCGCACGTCATGAAGCTGCGACGCGGGTCGGGCGACACCCGTACCCGCGGCAAGGCCGACCTGCCGCAGAACGACGCGATGCCGTCGATCACCGTTCACCCCGACACGTTCGCAGTGCGCATCGACGGCGAACTGATCGAGGAACGACCCGTCGCCGAACTGCCGATGACGCAGCGGTACTTCCTGTTCTGATGAGCACCTCCGCCACCCTGTTGCTGCTGGCCGACAGCCGCTTCCCCACCGGTGCGCACGCGCACAGCGCGGGCATCGAGGCCAGCCACGGGCGTGGCGACATCGGCAGCGTCCACGATCTGGCCGAGTTCCTGGACGGGCGACTGCTGACAACCGCTCCGGTCGAGGCCGCTTTCGCTGCGGCGGCCTGCGCTGCTGTCGGTGCCGCCGCCGCTGTCCCCTCGGTGGATGCCGACGGTGTCAGCCCACATTCGATACGTACGCAATCGGAGCTGACAGCGTCGGGTCCGCACCGCACCGGATCGTTAGCCGAGCTCGACCATGAGTTGCAGATCCGCACGCCATCGCCACGGCTTCGTCAGGTCAGTCGATCGTTGGGCCGTCAGCTGCTGCGTCCGGCCGAACGCGCGTGGCCCAGCGATCGATATGCATCCCTTCGGGCGCTGCATTCCGACGGCCCGATGCAGCCGATCGCACTCGGTGTCGTGGCCGCGGCGGCCGGGTTGGCACCTCGCTACGCAGCCCTATGCTCGCTGCATCATCTGGTCGGTGCATCCACCACGGCCGCCGTGCGCCTGCTGGGCCTGGACCCGTTCGACGTACACGCGCTCGCTGCTCGTCTTGCCCCGAGCCTCGACCAGATCGCGGCCGAAGCAGCGCGCGTGGCAGCCACGCGCGCACCGCACGAGTTGCCTGCCACCACCAGCCTGCTGGCCGACATCCTGGCCGAGCACCATGCCACCTGGGAGGTGAGGTTGTTTGCCTCCTGAATCGCCCGACCACAACCCCGGCCAGCCCCATCACCCGGGCGATGGGCACACGCACGGCCATCACGACGGCCTGCCCGACGACACCGTGTGGGCGTACGGCGCTCCCGGTAGCCGCCCGCTGCGCATCGGCATCGGCGGACCCGTCGGCAGTGGCAAGACCGCGCTGGTCGCAGCGCTGTGCCGCGCTCTGGCCTCGACGGTCAGCATCGTGGTGGTCACCAACGACATCTTCACCACCGAAGACGCCGAGGCGCTGCGCCGAATGGCGGTACTGGCCGACGCGCGGATCATGCCGGTCGAGACGGGCGCCTGCCCACACACAGCGATCCGCGACGACATCTCGGCCAACCTGGACGCGGTCGAGCAACTGGAAGCTGCGAACGCGCCCGTCGAACTGACCCTGGTGGAGAGCGGTGGCGACAACCTGACCGCCATCTTCAGCCGCGCGCTGGTCGATCGGCAGATCTTCGTGATCGACGTCGCCGGCGGCGACAAGGTGCCGCGCAAGGGCGGCCCCGGCGTGACCACCGCCGATCTGCTGGTCATCAACAAGACCGACCTGGCACCGATGGTGAACGCCGACCTCGGCGTGATGGACCGTGACGCCCGGGCGCGCCGCGGTCATCTGCCGATCGAGTTCACCTCGCTGGTCCAACCTGGCGGTGTCGATGCCGTCGCCGATTGGGTACGCGCTCAGCTGACCAGTTGGGCGTCGGTCGCGCACGCCTGACGTGCCCCGCGAAACGACATGGATGCCATCACCGAGATCGAGGTTGCACTGGACCGTCGCGGCAACACGGTCGTGCGACGCATGCAGTGCGAGGCCCCGTTGCTCGTGCGTGCTGTCGAAGCCGGCGGACGCACGCTGAGCCTGGCGATGGTGAACGGGGCAGCCGGCCCGTTGGGAGGCGACCGTCTGATGTTCCGCCTGCGCGTCGGCTCGGGTGCGTCGGTCGATGTGAGCTCGGTTGCCGCGGCGATGGCGCAGCCGGGCCCCAGCGGTGAACCGTCGACGCTGACGATCGACCTCGTGGTCGGCGATGGAGCGACGCTCCACTGGTCACCGCAGCCGATGGTCAGCGTGATCGGTAGCGATCACCGGACGGTCATGTCACTGTCGGCCACCAGCACATCGGTGGTGACGATGTGCGTGGGCGTCTCGCTGGGTCGGCACGGCGAAGCGTCCGGACGATTGGCGATGCGGCAACGCGTCACCATCGACGGGGCCGCGGTGCTGGATCACGAGACCATCTTCGGGCCCGGCGCTCTGTCGGGCCCGGGAGCTCACGGCAACGGCCGCTCGGTGACCTCAGTGGTCCACATCGGCCCCAACCTGCCCGAGCCGTGCGCGCAGGTGACCGACCAGTGCGTCAGCGCCACGTTCCACCTCTCCCCCCTCTGCGCCCTCACGACCACCAGCGCCTCTCGCTGATCAACATCCGCGTTTGTGTCAAAGCAGCAAGCGGCTGACCTGCACCTGTGACGCCGAACCTTTGTGTCAAAGCGAGGGCTCAGCTTGTGGTTGTCGGCGGATCGCTGTCGAGCACCGGCAGGCTGTTGACGAACCGGCCGATCGGCGTGGCATTGCCGTTGTAGATGATCAACGAGGGATCTTCGTCCGACGGCGGGGTCAATGACGGTGGCGTGAACGCCTCGATGTAGCCGATCACGACGCCGTCTCGGCCCACCGGGATCAGCGGGCCGATGCGCGACGTCACCTCGCTCGCCCAGCTTGTCAGCCAGCCGCCGGTCTCGATGTCGGGAATCCGGTCGCCGATGTTCGGGAAGGGACCGTCGGGGAACGGCGGCATCATCGGCACCTCGGCGATGACGGTCTGCCCGGCGACGGTCGCCTCCAGATCCCAGGGCCTCACGACGTCGGTGCCGTCACACGTCCACACGGTCATCGGACCGATCTCGGGCACCGGGTGCGCGGCCAGATCGCAGGCCGGCGAGCCGTCCTTCGCGAGGAGCCGCAGCGTCGCAGCATCCGGGGTGAAGATCACGACGGCGAACGAAGCCGTTGCCGCTGGCTCGACGTCAACAGGATGAGACTTGGCGACCTCCGAGACGTGCTCGAAACCTTGCATCGTCAGCCGGCCGGGAGCCGCACCGCACATCCGTTGCGTCGGAATCGCCGCGTCGGCCGGTACGAACTCGATGCAGAACTCGTCGTCGGACATGTCGAGGTGCAGCGTCATTCCGTTCACTTGGGCGACGTCGATGTTGGCCGGATGCAGGTCGATCTCGATCGGCCCGACGAATGCCGGCAGATCGGCCGAGTTGATCCTCTGAACCGCGCCGTCGTCGAACGAGGTGGGCGTGCCGGTCGTTCCAGCCGGCACAGTCGAGCCAGTTCCGGCCGATTCGGTGCCGGTTGTCGTCTGGGGGGACGACTCGGTCGACGGGGCGGCGGACTCGGTCGATGCCGCATCTGTCGACACGGCGCCCGGGGCATCGTCAATGTTCACGAGCATGCCGACCGCACCGACCACGACGACCAAGGCTGCGGACATCGCCAGCACCCATCGCCGCCTCGCAGGCCATTCGGATCTCATGCTGTGACGAACGTCGACCTCGGCAGCGTCGGAGCGAGGGATCGATGCGACGGGCGCCGGCCACTGTGCTCGTGTTCGTTGCAGCAACTGGCCCCGGTGACTGTCGACCACGGCCGATGCCGGCGATGGATCGGGACGGCCTGCGGCGATGAGCTCATCGATGTTCACGACAGTGTCTCCTCGTCAGTTTCGATGCGAAGTTCTTGGTCGCTCGCCTCGACCAGTTCCCGCAGCCGCTGCCGGATGCGCGACAGCCGCGACTTCACCGTGCCGATCGGCAGGTCGAGCATCGTCGCGATCTCCCCGTACGACAGCTGCTCCCACACGGCCAGTTCCAACAATTCGCGCTCGCCGTCGGGCAGCCGTCGCATCGCCGCGATGGCCGCTGCTGTGGCCGAACTGGTCGCATCGGCGTCGACCACGTCCTGCGACTCATCTGCCAACACGTGACCGCGATTGACCAGCCGTGCGATGGCGCGCTGCCCGCGAGCCTCGCTGCGCAGACCGCCCTTCAGCAGATTGCGAGCGATGCCCAGCAGCCACGGCCTGACGTCGCCCATCGCCGGGTCGAACGATGCGCGTCGCTGGAAGGCGACCACGAAGACCTGCCCGGCCAGGTCGTCGGCTCGTCCGCGACCCGCACCCCGGGCCAGGTACGCCCAGACGCCAGCGTGGTGGTGTTCGAAGATCGCCTCGAACTGCGTTGGATCAGCGATGGACTCGCGAACCAGGGCAGCATCATCCGACGACACACCAACACATTCACCGATCCCGGTACCCAGTTCCCTCACATCCGGTTTGTGTCAAAGTAGCAAGTGACTGACCTGCACCTGTGACGCCGAACGTTTGTGTCAAACGAGGGTCAGACGGTCGACTTCTGGTCTGCGGCTGCGTAGAGGGCGGCGATGTCCAGCTTCTTCATCTGAAACATCGCCGTCATCGCTCGATCGACACGAGCTTGATCGGGGTCGTTCATCAGGTCAGCCCAGTTGGCGGGTACGACCTGCCACGACAGGCCGAACTTGTCCTTCAGCCAGCCGCATTGCACTTCGTGGCCGCCGTCGGTCAGCTTCTGCCAGTAGTAGTCGATCTCGTCCTGGTCCGCGCAGTTGATCAGCATCGAGATGGCCTCGCTGAACGTGAACTCGGGTCCTCCGTTGATGGCCGTGTACGGCTGGCGGTCGAGTTCGAAGTCGACGGTCAACACGCTGCCCGCAGGCCCGGGACCTGCCTGGCCATAGTGGGTCACGTTGGTGATCTTCGAGTTCGGGAACACCGAACAGTAGAACTCGGCCGCCTTCAGGCCATCGGTGTCGAACCACAGGTTGGGGGTGATCGTGGGCATGACATCTCCTTGTCGTCGGTGCGCGCTGTCACCTGTACGACGACGTGCTGCCATCGAAATCATCGCGCATTGGCGTCCCGACAATCAGGGAGACGCGGACATCACCCGACGGTCTGATGGTCTGACCAAACGTGACCGAGCGGATACAGCGGCGAAACATGGTCGAAACCCACCGTCCGTACGGTCGGTCACATGGCGATCGACCTCACTCCGCCGGTGCCTACCAGCGGCGAGCCCACCCGGCACATCCTGGCCGCGACACCGAGCACCTGTTACTGGGGCTACCTCGACCAGGCCCAACCGGCATGCCTCGAGATCGACAGTGGCGACTTCGTGTACGTCGAGGCAGTCACGCATCACGCCGGCGACGCGCCCGATCTGTTGATGGACGACGGCGTGCGCGCCCTGTGGTCGGCGATCGCCGAGGCCGACCGAGGCCCTGGTGTGCACATCATGACCGGCCCCATCCATGTGCGCGGCGCGCAGCCCGGCGACACCATCGCCGTGCGCATCGTGGACATGAAGCCACGCCTTCCGTTCGGCTCGAACTGCGCTGCCAACTGGGGTCTGCTGTACGACACGTTCGGCAAGGAACGCATCAGCATCTACGGCCTCGACCCTGTTGGGGACGGGGCTACAGATGGGGCTGGAGATGGGGCCGGCGACGGTCAGTTCGGCAGCACTGCGACAGCGTTGTTCGGCTTCGATTTCACGGCCCGCCTTCTGTACGACGTCCCCGGTGTCATCTCCGAACCCGACCTCGATGCCCGCCAACCGTTCAGCCGCACCGTGCACGTGCCGGTGCGCCCGCACTTCGGCGTGATGGGCGTTGCCCCGGCCGAACCCGGCCGCATCTCGTCCATCCCGCCCGGCGTGTTCGGCGGCAACGTCGACAACTGGCGGGTCGGCCCCGGCGCCATCATGACCTATCCCGTCTTCGTGCCCGGCGGAAATCTGTACGTGGGCGATCCGCACTTCGCGCAGGGCGACGGCGAGATCTGTGGCACCGCAATCGAGGCATCAGTGAACGCCACCATCCAGGTCTTCGTCGTCAAGAGTCTGGGGGCCACCGCCCCGCTGTTGCAGACCGACACCCATTGGTACACGCATGGCTTCGGAGCCAACCTGGACGCGGCAATGCGCGCTGCGGCCGAACAGATGCTGTGGCTGATGCACGAGCATTTGGGTCTCAGCGCGGATGATGCGTACTCGTTGGCGTCAGTGGCAGTCGACCTGGGCATCACCCAAGTGGTCGACGGAACGCTCGGCTGCCACGCGGCGATCGCGCGCTCGATGTTCGAGGAAATCCAACCTGCTATGGTCAGACCATCAGTCCAAAGACGGTGAAGAGCCGCGCCGGAGATGGGGGTCTCGAAATGCCGATCACCAGGATGAACCACGCCGTGCTGTACGTGCGTGACGCGTCCACCACCCAACGGTTCTACCGCGACGTCCTGGGCTTCACCACCGTGGTCGCACACCCCGACGGCGCCTTCGCATTCATGCGCGCACCGGCCTCCGACAACCATCACGACATCGCCTTCTTCAGCGTGGGCGACCTGGGCCCCAGCGAGGCCGGGCGGCGCACCGTGGGGCTGTATCACGTGGCCTGGGAGGTACCCACGCTGCACGAGTTGAAGGACATGCAGCAACGCTTGGCCGACGCCGGCGCATTGGTCGGTGCCAGCGATCATGGCGCCAACAAGAGCCTGTATGCCCGCGACCCCGATGGCCTGGAGTTCGAGGTGATGTGGTTGGTACCGCCCGATCACTGGGGCGAGTCCGAGCACCAGGCCATCGTCGAGCCGTTGGACCTCGACGCCGAGATCGCCCGCTATGCGCTGGTGGGTCTGGCATGACGTCGACCAACTCGACCACCAGTTTTGATCCGGTGTCGCGGCGCACCATCTCGTCCGAGATCCGTCAGCGTCTGGCCGACGCCATCCACACCGGTCAACTGGCGCCCGGCACGCCGCTGCCCGCCGAGCGGGTGCTGTGCCAAGAGTTCGGCGTGGCCCGCACCTCGGTGCGCGAAGCCATCCAGGGTCTGGTGATCGCCGGCTACCTCGAGCGCCGCGGCAACCGGTCAGTGGTGGCCGAGCACCTGCCCGACGTCAACTTCGCCGGCGACGATCGCAAGGCGTTGGTCAAGCAGTTGTTCGAGGTGCGCCAAGTCATCGAGCCGGCCATCGTCGAGATGGCCACCCGCCGTGCCACCGACGGCGAGCGCGCCGAGATCGGCCGCATCGCCGCACAGACCACGCGCGACCTGATCGAGTTTCGCGAGATCGACCGCTCGTTCCACGCCGCCCTGGCCCGGGCGTGTGGCAACCCGCTACTGAACGAAGTGCACGCCAAGGCGTTGGCCTCGCTGTTCGGTTCTGGTGAGTTCGCTTCGCTGCTGTACGCCGAGGTCAACCGTGCCGAGGTCATCCAGATCATCGACAGCTCCACCGAAGCGCACCAGGCCATCGCCGACGCGGTGGTGAAGGGGCACACCCGCAAGGCAGTGGCCGCAGTCGTTGCCCACCTCGACGACGTCGAGCGTCGCATGGTCGAGCGTCTGCTGTGAACGCCACGGGCAACATGGACGAGCAGTACTGCTTCTTCTTCGACGACGAGTTGTTCGACCAGACCGACCGTGCCGGCTTCCGCCGTCGGATCATCGTGGGCGATCACCTGGAACTGTGGTTCTGGCGGATCAAGGGTGGGGCCGAGGGTTCGTTTCTGCACAACCACGATGTCAACGAACAGCTGGGCATCATCATGCGCGGCACACTCGACTTTCGCATCGGCCAAGCCGACGACCAGTCGCGCAAGGTGCTGCACGCCGGCGACTTCTACTTGGCTCCGCCGGCGGTGTGGCACGGCGACAGCATCTTCGTCGGCGACGACGAGTACGGCGAGGTGTGGATCCTCGACGTGTTCTCACCACCGCGGTCACCGAAGACCGCCACAACCACAAGGAGTGCATCGTGACCACGGGCGACTGGCGGCTGGCCGTCGACATCGGCGGCACGTTCACCGATGTGGTGCTGTTCGACGCGGTCAGCGGGCGCGTCGTCGTCGACAAGACGCTGACCACACCGGCAGCTCCGCTCGACGGCGTTCGCACGGGCGTGCGCCAGTTGTTGGCCAAGGCGGGTGTGCGGCCGGCCGACATCACCAAGCCCATCGTGCATGCCACCACGCTGATCACCAATGCGTTGATCGAGGGCAAGATCGGTCGTGCCGGCATGGTGACCACCACCGGTTTCGGCGACACGCTGCTCATCCGCAACGAGCACCGCTACGACATGTACGACCTGCAGATCGAATTTCCGGCACCGCCGGTGCCGCGTGATCGCGTGGTCGAGATCGACGAACGAGTCGACCCGCACGGCGTGGTCGGCGCTGCGCCCAGCGAGCAACAACTGCAGGCAATCAGCGATCAGCTGCGAGCCGCCAAGGTCGAGGCCGTCGGTGTGTGCCTCATCAACGCCTACGCAAATCCGGCCAACGAGCGCATCGTGGCCGAGCACCTGCGCCGCGAGCTGGGTGTGCCGGTGTGCATCTCGTCCGAGATCTCGCCGCAGATCCGCGAGTACCCGCGCATGATCACCACGGCGTGCAACGCCGCCACCATGCCGGTCATCGGGCCCTACCTCGACGAGCTGCAGAAGTGGTTGGCCAGCGAAGGCTTCGGCGGTTCGGTGCTGATGATGCTGTCGAACGGCGGCGTGGTGTCGGCCGACGACGCGGCGCGCGCCCCCATTCGCCTGGTCGAGTCGGGTCCCGCTGCGGGCGCTCTGGCCGGTAGTTGGTTCGCCCGCCGATTGGGCGAAGAGCGGCTGCTGTGCTTCGACATGGGTGGCACCACCGCGAAGTCGTGCCTGATCGTGGATGGCGAACCACAGCTGACCAACACCTTCGAGGTCGCCCGCATCTACCGCTTCAAGACGGGTTCGGGCTTCCCCGTCAGTGCTCCATCGGTCGACCTGGTCGAGATCGGCGCGGGCGGCGGCAGCCAGGCCCGCATCGACGAGTTGGGTCTGCTGAAGGTCGGCCCCGAATCGGCAGGCGCCGACCCCGGCCCTGCCTGCTACGGCCGTGGCGGCACGAAGCCTGCGGTCACCGACGCCGACCTCACGTTGGGCCTGTTGGACGCATCGTTCTTCCTGGGTGGCGACATGGTGCTGGACACCGATGCGTGCGACCGGGCGTTGCGATCGGTGGCCGAGCCGCTGGGCCTGTCGGCGTACGACACTGCGGCCGGCATCCACGAACTGGTCAACCAGAACATGGCTGCCGCCTCGCGCATGCATGCGGTCGAGCAGGGGGCAGACCTGCGCGGCATCACCGTGCTGGCCTTCGGTGGCGCCGGCCCGGTACACGCGTGTGGCGTGGCCGAACTGCTGGAGTCCACCCGCGTGGTGTTCCCCGTGAACGCCAGCGTGCTGTCGGCGTTCGGCACGCTGGTCACCCCGGTGCGCATCGATCTGGCGCGCAGCATGGTGCGGCCGATGCAGTCGGTCGATCTGGCCGAACGCGATGCGCTGCTGACCGAACTGCGCGACGAGGGTCGCCGCGTACTCGCCGCCGCCGGCGTGGGCGCAGGCGAGATCCGCTTCCGCTACGGCGTCGATGCCCGATACCTGGGGCAGGGCAACGAGCTGACCATCTGGGTCGGCGAGGGCAGCGGCGACGACAGCGAATGGCCGGCCACCTACGACCAGGTCGTCCAGCTGTTCGAGGCTGACTACCGCCGTGTGTACGGCCTGACCATTCCCGATGTCGGTGTCGAAGCGGTCACATGGCGGCTCTCGGCGTTCGCCGCTGCCGCAACCGTCGAACCGCAGGTTGTCGTATCACCCGACATCGGTCAGGTCTTCAGCACCCGACCGGTGCGATTCGCGCGAGGCGCGGACCCGGTCGACACGCCGGTCTATCGCCGACCCGACCTGGGTCTCGGCCAGCAGATCGTGGGCCCGGCCATCGTCGAAGAACGCGAGACCACAGCCGTCATCCGGCCCGGCTGGACCGCCAGCGTCACCAACGACGGATCGCTGGTCGCCGAACGCACCGCCGCAACGTCAGGAGCCGCACGATGACCCGCACCTTCGACCCCATCGAGCTCGAGGTGCTGTGGCAAAGCCTGATCGCCACGGTCAACGAGCAGGCTCGCGCATTGCAGCGGGCCGCGTTCTCGCCTATCGTGCGCGAGGCCGGCGACCTGGCCAACGCGGTGTTCGATCGCCGTGGCCGCATGGTGGCCCAAGCGGTCACCGGCACACCCGGCCACATCAACTCGTTGGCCCGCGCCGCATCGGCCATCCTCGAGGAGTTCCCCGCCGATTCGTTGGTGGAAGGCGACGTACTGATCACCAATGATCCGTACAAGACAGCCGGCCAACTGCTGGACGTGACGGTGCTGTATCCCGTGTTCCGCGGCGGCCGGGTGATCGCCTTCTTCGGGTCCACCATCCATCACACCGACGTGGGCGGCTACGGCATCGGCGCGGGCGCTCGTGACGTGTTCGAAGAGGGCATCTGGATTCCCATCGTGCGCCTGATGATCGCCGGGCAGCGCAACGTCGACGCGTGGAAGTTCATCATGTCGAACGTGCGCCAACCCGACCACATGGCCGGCGACCTGCACGCCCAGATGGCCAGCGGCGAGGTGGGTGCGCAACGTTTGCAGTCGTTGTGCGATCGGCACGGCCTGGACGACATCGAAGACCTGGCCGACGAGATCATCACCCGGTCCGAGGCCGCAACCCGTGCCAGCATTCGCGAGCTGCCGGCCGGCACCTACCACGCCAGCGCGGTGTTGGACCTGGCCGACGGCAGCATGATCGACATCGTCTGCGCAGTCACGGTCGACAGTGAGGCCGGTGAGATCTTGGTGGACTACGCGGGTTCGTCGGGTGCCAGCCCGTACGGCATCAACGTGGTCAAGAACTACACGCATGCGTACACCACGTTCACCGTGCGGTCGGTGCTGAATCCCGACCTGCCCAACAACCACGGCAGCCTGGCGCCCATCAAGGTCGAGGCACCCGAGGGTTCGATCGTGAACGCGGTGTCGCCCATGCCGTGCACGGCGCGGCATGTGGTCGGCATGTTCCTGCCCAACGCGCTGCTGAAGGCACTGGCCCAGATCCGTCCGCAGCAAGCAATGGCCGAGGGCTCGGGCGCTGTGTGGACCATGCAGGTCAGCGGCAACCACGACGACGGTCGCCCGTTCATCACCGCCATGTTCACCTACGCCGGTGGCGTGGGTGCGCGGGCAACCAAGCCCGGCCTGTCGGCATGCTCGTATCCCACCGGCGTCGCCGCCGTTCCCATCGAGGTGGTCGAGGCGTCGGCACCGATCCGCTTCCTGCGCAAGGAACTGCGCCCCGGCAGCGGCGGCCACGGCGCGCAGGTGGGCGGGCAGGGCCAGACCATCGAGTTCACCGTCGAGACCACGCGACCGTGGCAACTGAATGCGGTCACCTCGCGTCTCAGCGAGGCGCCGCAGGGCATCTTCGGAGGCGAGGCAGGCGGTGCCGGCGCTTTCACCGTGAACGGTGAACCCGTGCGCACGCAGTCGCGAGTCACGCTGCAGCCCGGCGATCATGTGCGCCTGGACCTGCCCGGCGGTGGCGGCTACGGCGCGCCGTTCGTGCTCGACGCCGACGCCGACGACACGGTGCTCAACACCGACACCGCCGAGACCGATCAGCTGACGGGCGTCGATTGACGTGAGCGCGTCGCCCCAGGAGACCACGTTCGCCACCCTGTGGCAGCAGTCGGTCCAGCGCGCACCCGACGCGACGTTCCTGCTGTTCGAACGTCCCGACGGCCAGGTTCTGCAGTGGACGTACGGTCAGTTCGACGACGTGATCGCCCGCACTGCCGCATACCTCCGGCAGCAAAGCGTGGGCACCGGAAACTCGGTTCACCTGGCGCTGACCAATTCGCCCACGTTCATCGCGGTGTGGCTGGCAGCCACTCGCCTGGGTGCGTGGATCGTGCCCAGCGATCCGATGGGTGCCACGGTAGAACTGCGCGGCCACATCCAGCGCACCCGACCGGTGGTCGGTTTCTGCGCACGCAGCCGCGCCGATACCTACCTGGCGGCGGCGACGCCCGCCGACGTGCATGTCGTCATGGTCGACGAGGCCGATGGCGAACTGGCGATGTTCGGCACCGAGGCGTTCACCCAATGGCCAGACCCGGCCCCGCTGGATCGCGCCGCCGTCATGTTCACCTCGGGAACCACCGGTGCCCCGAAGGGCGTCGAGATCACACAGGCCAACTACGCATTCGCCGGCACCACCATGGCGGCCGCAAGCCTCCTGCAATCGCACCACCGCCAGTTGGTCGTGTTGCCCGTGTTCCACGCGAACGCGCAGTACTACTCGTTCGCGTCGGCCATCGCGGTGGGCGCGTCGGTCGCACTGATGCACACGTTCTCGGCCAGCGGGTTCCTGGCCCAGGCCGACCGCCACCGGGTGACCCACGCCAGCCTGTTCGCCGCGCCGATACGCATGATCCTGGCGCCTAAGAACGCTCAGACTGCGCCGCCCGTCCAGCCACTGCGGCTGCAGCACTGCTGGTACGCGATGAACATCAGCGACGACCAACATCGCACGCTGACATCACTGTTGGGTTGCGCGCCGCGTCAGCTCTACGGCATGACCGAGACCATTCCAGCGGTGCTCACCGATCACGCCGCTGCGCCGGTGCCGTCGTCGATGGGCTTCGTGACCGACGGCTGCTCGGTGGCCGTGCACCGCGCCGACGGCACGCCCGCCCCGCCCGCCGAAGTCGGCGAGATCGTTGTGGGCGGCGCCCCAGGGCTCACGCTGTTCGCCGGGTATCTGGACGACCCGGTCACCACCGCTGCGTCGTTCCGCCATGGCTGGTTCCTGACGGGCGACCGCGCCCGACGCGACGCCACCGGACGATTCACTTTCGACGGCCGCCGCGCCGACGTGTTGAAGGTGGCCGGCGAGAACGTCTCGACCGTCGAGGTCGAGCAGGTGTTGTCGGCACATCCCGGCGTGCTCGAGGCCGCCGTCGTCGGCCATCCCGACGAGATGCGCGACGAAGTGCCCGTCGCCTTCGTCGTCGCCGCCGACGCGACCAACTCGCCGACCGTCGACCAATTGCATGCATGGTGCGCCGAACGACTGACCAAGGCCAAGCGACCGCGCGACATCACCTTCGTCGACGAACTGCCGCGCACCAGCGTGGGCAAGATCCGCAAGTTCCTGCTGCGCGACCCGGACGCCGAAACCCAGTCACAGTCCAGCCCACAGACAAGCCCACAGACGAGCCGGGTGCACGTATGACCATCTTGAACGACGAGCTGCTGGCCTCGTTCGACGCCAGCGTTGCCGATGTCCACACGGCATTCACCATGCCGCCGCAGATCTACACGTCCGACGAGTTCCTGGCTTTCGAACGCCAGGCGCTGTTCGCCACCGAGTGGCAGTGCGTCGGGCGCGCCAGCCGCATCCCGAACGTGGGCGACTACTTCACCACCACCGCCAACGGCGAGCCGATCATCGTGGCCCGCGCCAAGGACAGCTCCGTTCGCGCGTTCAGTTCCATCTGCCAGCACCGTGGCATGCAGGTGGCCGACGACGCGGGCAACTGCACCAAGTTCACCTGCCCGTACCACCTGTGGAGCTACGACCTGAGCGGTCGGTTGCTGGGTGCGCCGGCCATGGAACGCACCGAAGCGTTCGACAAGAAGGACTACCCCTTGCCGGCATTGGCGGTGGAGCTGTGGCAGGGGTTCGTCTTCGTCAACCTGCAGGCCGACGCGCCACCCCTTGCGCCCACGCTGGCCAGCTACCTGCCGTACATCGCCAACTACGACCTCGAGAACACGGTGTGCCCCGGCACGTTCACCCTGCCCGATCTGCCGTGGAACTGGAAGGTGATGTTCGAGAACTTCAACGACGGTTACCACGCCAACAAGCTGCACCACACCATCCAGGATTTCTGTCCCAGCGAGCTGGCCGCGTTCCCTGTGGAGTGGACCGCCGACTCGAACGTCATCTTCCGCACCAACGGCTACACCCACATCGACGGCGGCTTCAACGCCACCACCAAAGCGCTCATGCCGGTGTTCCCGAAGCTGACCGAGGAAGAACGGTGGCGTTCCACGTTCGCACTCATGCCGCCCACGCTGTGCTTCGGTACCGCGCCCGACCAAGCGTTCTTCTTCATCGTGCGACCCAAGACGGCCGACACCATCGATCTCGAGATCGGCTACCTGTTCCATCCCAGCGCGCTGGAACATCCCATGTTCGACCACCTGTTCCAGATGAGCGACGCGGGTGTGCAGGTCTTCGTGAAGCAGGATCAAGACGCCACCACCAAGGTGCAGCGCGGCATGCACAGCCGCTTCGCCGCCCGCGGTCGCTACTCGTGGCAAGAAGCCAGTCACGTGCAGTTCAACCGTTGGCTGGTGCAGCGCTACCGACGCCATTGGCCGCGCCCGTGAGCGCCACGCTGAACACGATCCCACCGGTCTCGGCCATTGCCGATGTCCTTGCGCTGTGGGGACACCACGGGTGGTTGTCGCCACCGCTGTCACCCATGGTCGCCGCGCCACAGCCGGTCATTGGCAGCGTGTGCACGATCACCGTCAGGACCGGCCAGCACGGCCCCGGCCTGACCGGTATCTACGACGCACTGTCGGCCGACCTGACCGGCAGGTTCGTCGTCATCGCCGGCGCCCAGCCGGTGCCCGGTGCAGTCTTCGGCGAGATCATGGCGCTGGCGGCGCACGGCCGCGGCGCGTTGGGTGCGCTGGTCGACGGCAGTGTGCGCGATGTGCCCGCACTGGCCGAGTTGGGCATGCCGGTGTACGGCGTCGACCAGTGCGTCGTCGGCCCCAACGGCCAGGCGCACGTCTCGTCGGTGGCGCAGGCGGTCATCATCGATGGCACCTCGATCGACCTCGCCGATCAGATCGTGGTCGACGCAGGCGGATGCGTGCGCATCAGCGCGGCGTTGGTCGACGATGTGCTCGACGCGGCCGGTCGCTATGCGGCTGCGGAAGATCTGGTGGCCGACGCGCTACGCCAGGGCGAACCCCTCAGCAGTGCGTATCGCCACAAGAAGTCCATCGTCGACGAGCTGAGGAGGTGAGCACGGGCAGCGGGAGACACGCCCAGCAGTGAACGACGCCAGCGTCGTGAAGGCCAGCACCACACGAACACCGGGAACTCCGGGGGGAGCATCAATGAGATCATCCAAACTGTTCATCGCAGCACTCGCTGCCCTGAGCCTCGTAGCCGCCGCATGCGGTTCTGACGGGGAATCAACGACTACCGAGGCGCCCTCGTCCGAGGCGCCTGCCACCGACGCACCGTCCACCGACGCACCATCGACCGACGCGCCAACGACCGACGCACCATCGACCGATGCGCCGACCACCGACGAACCAACCACCGATGCGCCTGATGCCCTTGCCCTCGACTTCAATGGCGATGGCAAGGTCGTGTTCGGC
>JANNFQ010000163.1:0-6459 GCA_031380045.1 Acidimicrobiaceae bacterium | reverse complement strand
GTTGGCCCGTGGGCGGGCGCCGGGCCCCCCCCACCGCACCCGCGGCGGGGCGTCTCGAGTGGTTTGGGCACTGCCGACCCGCCGGCGGCCGAGCGAGTGGTGCCAGCGGATCAGGCGGCGGAGGACACCGGGTGAGCGCTAGGGCGGGCGGGGCCCCTGGCCAGTTGGCCGACCAGGGTGCCGAAGGCCCGCTCGCGGGCGATGGGTGACGCGCCGTGGTCGGCCAACAGGTCGGTCAGTGTCCCGCCGTGGCCTTGGCTGCGCAGGCGAACCACCAGGCGGGCGATATCGGACTCGTATGTGCCGATGCCATTGACGGCGATGAGATGGGCCAGGTCGTGGAGGTACGGGTCGGTGCCGGTGTGGGTGCTGGGGCGGATACTGGTTCGGATGGTCGTGGTCATGTCAATCACCGTACGGATCAATGATGATCATGTATAGCGATGATCTCTTGTGATATTGATCGTGATTGCTTATGATGCTGTGCATGCTTCAGGACATCGAAATCCGCCAGCTCCGCGCCCTCCAAGCAGTTGCTGCCGAGGGATCGTTCGGGCGGGCGGCCGAGCGATTGGGCTTCACCCAGTCGGCGATCAGCCAGCAGATCGCCGGTCTCGAGCGCGCCGTCGGCGACAAGGTCTTCGACCGGCCCGGCGGCCCTCGCCGGGTCGAGCTGACGCCCATCGGCGAGATGTTGCTGGTGCACGCCAACGCAGTGCTCGACCGGCTGGTCGAGGCCGAAGACGGTCTGCGGTCGCTGCGTGCCGGCGAGGTCGGTCGCCTGGTGGTCGGGTCGTATCAGAGCGTCTCGGTCAACGTGCTGCCCGACGTGGTCGGCCGTCTGCGTGCCGAGCGGCCCGGCCTGTCGGTCCGTTGCGAAGAGAGCGATATCAACGAAGACCTCATCGCCCGGTTGCTGGCCGACGAGCTCGATCTGACCTTCCTGATCGGTATGCCTCAGCACGACTCCATCGAGGCGATCGCGCTGATGATCGATCCGTTCGTGTTGCTCAGCTCGCATCCCGACACGCCGGCCACGGTCGATCCAATCACGCTGCAGGGGGTGCCGATGATCGGCCAGTCGCCATGCGCATGCCAGCTGTCCATCGACCGTTCGCTGATGGACTACGGCGTGGTACCCGACTACGTGTTCCGCACGAACGACAATGCGGCCGTGCAAGCAATGGTGCGTGCAGGCATGGGCCAGGCGGTGTTGCCGTTCCTGGCGGTCGACACCAACGACCGCGGTGTGGTGGTCTCGTCGCTCGATCCGCCCATCCCTCCACGGGTCATCTCGCTGGCACGGCGTCGGGGACGCACGTTGGCGCCGGCCGCCGATCGATTCGTCGAACTGGCTGCCGACGTGTGCCGCGCCTTGCGCCCGGCCCAAAGTCAGCTGTTGGACGGCGTCCTGGGCTGATCGCCCAGCAGGTATCGCGGTCCGACTCCCAATCGCGCCGCGCCATCGTTGGGGTTGTACAACGCGCACGATCGCAGCGATAGGCAGCCGCACCCGATGCAGTTCGTCAGGGTGTCGCGCAAGCGGGTCAGCATCGCGATCTGTTCGTCCAGCCGGGGGCGCCACGACCGCGACAGTCGCGCCCAATCGGCCTTGGTCGGTGTTCGCCCTGCGGGCAACGACGACAACTGATCGCGGATCTCGTCCAGGCTGAGGCCCAGCTGCTGGGCAATGCGAATGAATGACACCCTACGCAACACCTCGCGGTCGTAGCGCCGTTGTTGCCCACCGGTGCGATGCGAGCCGATCAACCCTTCTGCCTCGTAGAAACGAAGCGCCGATGCGCTGACACCCGTGCGCTGGCCGACCTCGCCGATCGTCAAGGGGCGGGCGAGATCATCAGGTGTCGCGTTCATCCTCTGGAATCTACCTCGGGCCGAAGATCATTCTTGACTTCACGTGAACTTGAGGTTTTAGAGTCATCGGATGATGTCCGAAACGATCAAGGTCATGTCCGCCGTCGATGAGTTCAGCGATGCTCGGCTGGTGCACGCCACCGGCGATCGACTTGCGGTGCCGCGCCTCGGTCAGGCCGATTCGTTCGTGCTGCATTCGGGGCTCGAGCTGTTGGCCCGTTCAGCATTGATGCCATTCGTCGATCCGGTCGCTCGGCCTGACGCGCGAGCGCGCTTCGTCGAGCTCGGTGATCAGTTCGAGGCGTTCGACGTCGCGATGGAACCACCGGCGACCGTCGACTTCATCGACATCGCCGACGCTGGCCGACGGTTGATCGATGCCACCGCTTGCGGCGAGTTGGGCGATGTCGATTCCGCAGCGGCCTGGTTGGGTCGGATCGCGACGCCGGCGCAATTGCGTCGGCTGCTGGCCGATGCATTGGTACCCAGCCTGGCGGCCGCAGGCCACGCGCCGATCTTCCTGTATCTGCTGCCGCGTGTGGCGCCTCGCGGCGAGGCGACCGGTCAGCTGCTGCGCCAGTTGGCCCGCGAGCTGGCCCGCAATCCCGAATGGCGGCTGACCTGGTTCGATCAGCGTGGGTCCGCCGCGCACGTGGCCTCCGCCGACGATCTGACCGCTGCGCTGGCGGCCACCCCGCGCCTGGACGAACCAGCCAGCACGTTCATCCACCCACTGATGTCGCGTATCGACACACCCGATGCAGCCGGCGCATGGCTGGGTCACGAGACGACCGGACGCAACGTGCATGATCGTTCGCTGGCCGTGTTGCGAGTGGCCGCGTGGTCGATGATCAGCGAGCCCACACGACACGCGCCGTACGGATGGAGCCACTGTCTGACCATGCCCCAGGCGGTGCTTGGTGTGGCCGATGCATGCACCGACCCGTCGATTGCGTTGGCCGTCGCCTCGACCTACGTGGCCGGCTTCAGGACCATGGCCGAGGGTCCATTGGTGATGGAGATGGTCGCACAAGACCCGCACATGGCCGTGCACGACGCCATCGCCATCGACCCGCGGTTGGCAGCGGCCGCCGCCTGGTACGACACCGTTCGAGATCCGCTCGGGGTGATGACGACGCTGGCCACCGCGGCGGCAGTGCATGCCGATGCACATTTGGTGAAGTACACCCTGGCGTGCTTCGACGCAGCCGCCGCCGATCCGCCGTCACGGCAGCTGTACATGGCCGCCTCGGCATCGCTGGCCAGTTGGTGGGCCGTGCAGGATCGTCAGTCGCCCTGATCGCGCAAGAACCGTTCGACCTCGGCGCCCAGTTCGTCGGCAGTGGGAATGGACTGGGCCCACATGGGTGCGCCGCTGGCCGCCGCCTGGTCGTCGACCTGGTCGTACAGGCTCTCGAGCTGCTCGATCATCGTGCGGTGCTCGCTGTTGGCAGCAACCAGTTGATCGATACGCGCGCGTTGTGTCTCGGCCTCGGCGTTCAGCGCGGCTGCGTCGATCTGGATGCCCGCTACCGAGGCGAGTCCGTCCAGCAACGCGGCCGAAGCCGCCGGGTAGTTCATCGTGCCCAGGTAGTGGGGCACTTGCGCCCACATGCCCAGAGCCGGCACGCCCTTATCGACGAAAGCGTGTTCCAGCACGGCGCCCATGCCGGCCGGCACATCGACCGAGTTCTTCAGGAATGGCACCGTGGCGACGAGTTCGGCCGACGGCGATGTGCACGAGAGCCGGGCTGGACGCGTGTGAGGCGACGCGAACGGGTAGGCCCCGAAGACCACGGCCATGCGCACGCCCAACTGGATGCACAGGTCTGTCACGACATCAGCGAACGTTCGCCATGCTGCATCGGGTTCGGGCCCCGACAAGAGCAACAGATCATGGCCGGCGGGGTCGCGGCCCACGGCCAGTTCGATCTCTGGCCACTGCAGGCGCGTGTTGACGCCCTCGCGCAGTTCCATGGTGGGTCGGCGAGCCCGATAGTCGATGAAGACATCGCCATTGAAGGTTGCCAGCGGACGCGTCTGCGATGCGGAGTGCACGTTGGCCATGGCTGCTGCGGCGGCACCGCTGGCGTCGATCCACCCGGTCAACATGGCGACCAGGACCGGTGATTCGAGTTCGGGCAGCTCGCCATGCAGCTGGTAGTACGGCCCGGGTGTGAGGTTGTGTGGCATCAGAGCTGCTCCAGCGTTTCCAGCGCCTGTGCGGCAGCGCCATCGACCTGCAGCTTGAACGGCTCGAGCTCGGCCGCATCGCGCAGGCCCAGGGCACCGTCCAGGTAGCGCGCATACACGCCCTCGAGGATGCAGGCCAGCTTCCAGTAGGCGAATGACACGTAGAACGGCAGCTGCGAGGTGTCGTGCCCGCTGACCGCTGCGTATCGTGCTGCCAATTCGTGACGGTCGAGGAAGCCGGGCGCACTGGTGGACGAACCGATCCATGCCGACGCCGGGTCGTTGGGCCCCGTCCAATACACCTGCAGCAGTCCCAGATCGGCCATGCGGTCGCCGAGCGTGCAGATCTCCCAATCCAACACGGCCACGACCTCGCCCTGGTCGTTCACCATGCAGTTGTCCAGGCGGTAGTCGCCGTGCACGATGGTGGCCGGACCCTGTTCGGGAATGCGTTGCAGCAGTGCGTCGTGCACGCGGTCAACCGCTGGCAGCTCGCGGGTCTTCTGCGCGTTCCATTGGCCGTACCAGCGTTTCAACTGCCGAGCGATGTACCCCTCGTGCTTGCCGAGATCGACCAGCCCGACCGAATTGAGATCAACCGAGTGGATGGCCACCATGGTGTCGACGATGGACTCGCTGGCTGTGCGGCGACCCTGCAGGTCCAAGACCGCCTCGGCCGCGGCGCGGTCGCGTAGCACGTGACCATCGACGAAGCCCATCACGTAGAACGGTGCATCGTTGACGGCGGGGTCGTCGCAGAACCCCAACGCAGGGGCCACCGGAACCGCACTGTGTTGCAAACCGTTGATGATGCGGAACTCGCGACCCATGTCGTGCGCGCTGGCCAGACGATGCCCAAGGGGAGGACGTCGCAGCACGTACTGCATCCCGTCTGCACCACTGACCCGATACGTGAGGTTCGAGTGACCGCCTGCAATCGCGTCGAAGTGGAAGGGAGGCTGTGCGCCCGGAACATGCTGCTGCAGCCACCGGGTCACTGCGGGTAGGTCGACACCGGGAACGGGCTGGGCTGGTTCGGTCATCACTCGTGAACCGTACCGATGGCGACGCCGCGATCGCGAACGGTGAGGCGGCGCTGGGTCGGCGACACGAGGTAGCGTTTTGCTGGAGATGTGGACGACGCAGGAACACCCGGCATGATCATCGATCGCGATCTGGCCCGACTCGCCGATCCGTACGACGTGATCGTGGTGGGCGCCGGAATCACCGGCGTCTGTGTGGCCCGCGAAGCCGCCAGTCGTGGGCTGCGCACCATCGTGGTCGACAAGGGCGACGTGGGCCACGGCACCAGTTCGGCTACGTCGAAGTACATCCACGGCGGTATTCGCTACCTCGAGACGTACGAGTTCGGCGTGGTGCGCGAGAGCCTGCGTGAACGGCGAGTGCTGGCGCTGGCGGCGCCCCATCTGGTGTCACAGCAGCGGTTCCTGATGCCGGCATGGCGATGGAGCAAGCCGCCGACGGCCCTCATCGGCGCCGGTGTCGGGTTGTACTCGTTGCTGGGCTTCGATCGCAATCGGCACATGCCTGATGCCATGAAGATTCCGGTGCCGCGATGGATTCCGCGGCAACGACTGTTGCGCGATGTGCCATGGCTGGACCCCGTCCAGTTGCAGGGCGCGTTCGCGTATCACGACACGTTCAACGTTCACCCCGAGCGGTTGTTGCTCGCGTTCCTGAAGTCGGCGGTCGCGGCCGGCGCCCACGTGTTCACGCACATGGAGGCAATCGGATTCCTGCACTCGGACCGATTCGGGGCCGACGGCAGTGCTGGCTACACCGCTCGGCAGATCCAGATCGATGGCATCCGGGTGGTCGACACCATGACCGGTGCCGAGCACGTGATCCACGGACGCACCGTCGTGAACGCCGGTGGTCCTTGGATGGATCTGGTACTGGCTCGACTCGGTCGCCCCATGGGCGTCCGTGTCAACCGCAGCAAGGGTGTGCACCTGCTGACTCGCCCGGTCGGTGGTGTGGGTGCCGACGGAGCCGTCAACGTGATCGACACCGTGTTCGCCCGGGCGCGCAGCGGCCATCACGTCATCGTCTCGCCGTGGCAGGGCATGTCGTTCATCGGGCCCACCGACACAGCGGTCGACGACACCCCCGACACAGTCAGCGTCGATTCCACCGATGTGCAATTGGTGCTCGACACCGTCAATGCGACCATCGCCCACGGCCACCACAAGCTGACACCCGATGACATCGAGGCCACCACCGTTGGCATCCGCCCGCTGATCGTCGATGAGTCGAAGGATTCGTACACCACCAGTCGCCGTCACGAGTTGTACGACCACGCGCCGTCGGGCGTACACAACCTGTGGTCGATCGGGGGCGGCAAGTGGACCACCGGGCGGGCCCTGGGCG
>JANNFQ010000155.1:0-9668 GCA_031380045.1 Acidimicrobiaceae bacterium | reverse complement strand
TCCAGCCCGCTGGGCGCGGCCAACTCATCGGTGTCGGTTGCTGCGTAGTACCAGCCGACGAAGCTGTACGGGCCTGCAGTGGTTCCACCGAACTCGATGCACAGGCCGTTCAGCCAGCACACCGTACGACCGAACGGCTTGATGAACTCCAGCTCTTCGTCCTGGGAGTGGAACGCTCCCTCGACGGAATTCTGGTACTCAGCCGGGGCGTCGCTGACGGGTTGCCCCAGCACCGCATCGACCGCCGAGACGACGGCCGCGGAATCGGCACCGAAGCGCAGCGGGCCCAGGCCATCGGCCAGCAGCGTCAGGTCTTCCGGCGCTTTCGGGACGGCGTTCGTCGTGCCCGGCGCGGTGGTGCCAGAGCCGGCCACTGTGGTGCCCGTGGAACCAGCAACGGTGGTGCCTGTCGAGCCGACGACGGTGGTGCCTGATCCGGCGACGGTGGTCTTGGTGGACCCCGCGACCGTGGTCTTGGTGGATCCGGCAGTGGAGCTGTCGGTCGAGTCATCGGTCGAACCGTCGGTCGCGCTGGACTCGGTGGTCACGCCGCTGCCATCGACCTCGGCGGTTGCGACAGTGCTGCTGTCGCTGGACGCATCGTCGTCGCTGCCGCACGCCGTGAGCGCGAGCAGTGCAGCAATGCACAGTCCGGGGGCGAGATGTCGACGCATGTGAATGGTCCGTTCGTTCAGCAGGCAGGGGAGCACTGGACGGGTCCAGGCGCGATCGACCAATCGTCGCATGTCGACCGTTTGTATCGTCGGCACCCGTGGTGGCCGTCTTGAGGGCGCAATAGGTTCGCGTACCGATGATGGTCGCCCGTAGCCTTGCGGCGTATGGCTGCGACCGAACTCGACCAGATCGTCAATCTCTGCAAGCGCAGGGGCTTCGTGTACCCATCGGCCGAGATCTACGGCGGGTTCCGTTCCAGCTACGACTACGGCCCCTTGGGCTCGCTCATGCTGCGCAACGTGCGCGAGGCGTGGGTCCGGTCCATGGTGCAACAGCGTGACGACGTGGTGCTGATCGACGCGGCCATCCTTGGCCCCCCGCAGGTCTTCGAGGCCAGCGGCCACCTGGCCAACTTCAGCGATCCGCTGGTCGACTGCACCAATTGCAAGCAGCGTTTCCGCGAAGACCATCTGATCGACCCGAACGTTTGTCCCAACTGTGGTGCCGTCGGCAAGTTCACCGAAGCCCGCGCCTTCAACCTCATGTTCAAGACTGAAGCCGGTCCGGTGCAAGGCGCAGGCGCCGAGGTGTACCTACGTCCCGAGACCGCGCAAGGCATGTTCGTCAACTTCGTGAACGTCCTGCAGACCAGCCGCAAGAAGCCACCGTTCGGCATCGCCCAGGTGGGCAAGAGCTTCCGCAACGAGATCACGCCCGGCAACTTCATCTTCCGCACACGCGAGTTCGAACAGATGGAGCTGGAGTTCTTCGTGCCACCGGCCGAGGGACCGCAATGGTACGAGTACTGGTGCAACGCGCGGCTGCAGTGGTACGTCGACCTGGGGATCCCGCGCGACATGCTGGTGCTGCGTGCTCACGACGCCGACGAGCTGAGCCACTACTCCACGGGCACCTCTGATGTCGAGTTCCTGTACCCGTGGGGGTGGGGCGAGCTCGAGGGCATTGCCCAGCGCACCGACTTCGATCTGAAGCAGCACGCGCAGCACAGCGGTCAGAAACTGGACTACTTCGATCAAGGCGCGAACGAGCGTTACGTTCCGTACGTCATCGAGCCTGCGGCGGGCGTGAATCGAGCCATGGCCGCGTTCCTGTTGGCTGCCTACGACGAAGACATCGTCAACGACGAGCCGCGCACAGTGCTGCGCCTGCACCCTCGCTTGGCGCCCTACAAGGTGGCCGTGTTGCCGCTGAGCAAGAAGGACACGTTGACACCGTTGGCCAAGCAGGTGTTCGCGACGCTCAGCGATCGCTACATGGTGGACTACGACGAGACGCAGGCCATCGGCAAGCGCTACCGCCGCCAGGACGAGGTGGGCACGCCCTTGTGTGTCACCGTCGACTTCGACTCGCTCGAGGATGACGCCGTCACGATTCGCGATCGCGACACCACCGAGCAGGTGCGCGTGCCCATCGCTTCACTCGAGACCGAACTGCGCGCCCGCTTGGGTTTCTGACGCTGCCTGGGCCCCGTCGGCGATCAGCCGGCGGCGGGTATTCGCAATCCGAACGTGGTGTCCGCGCCAAGCTCCGAGGTGACCCACACCTGGCCACCCATCGCGCTGACCAACTGATGCACGATGGCCAGGCCCAACCCGCTGGAGTTCTCGGCGCGGGCCGGTTGGTGGCGAGCAACGTACAGCCGCTCGAACACGTGCGGTAGGTCCTGCGGGCTGATGCCCGGCCCGTCGTCGCGCACCGTTGCCACGGCCCAACCGTGGTCGGCAACCGTGGCAACGTGCACTGTTCGTGTCGCGAACTTCAGCGCGTTCTCGACCAAGTTGGCCACGACCTGCGCCAAGCGGTCGTGGTCGGCGGTGACCATCAACGGTGACGGCCACGGCTGGACGATCAGCTGAATGTTGCGTTCGGCAGCGTCGGGTTCGAACCCCTGCCCAGCGACCAGTGCGAGTTGGCTGAGATCGATCGGCTCGTTGCGCAGTGAGAACGACGATGCCTGCAGCTTGGCCAGGTCCAACAGATCGGCAACCAACCGTTCGAGGCGCCGGGCCTCGCTCTTGATCACGGCCGCCGACCGGACCGGATCGACGGTGCCGTCCGACAACGCCTCGGCATAGCCGCGGATGGACGTCAGCGGCGTGCGCAGGTCGTGGCTGACTGACAGCAGGAACTGGTGTTCCAGCATGCGCGACCGCTCCAACGATTCGGCCATGGAGTTCACGTTGCGGGCAAGATCGGCCAGCTCGTCGTGATGACCAGCCCCAGGATCGGGCAGTCGAGTCGACAGCTGACCCGAGGCGATCAAAGTGGTTGCCTGCGACGCGGCACGAATCGGTTGCGTGAACCGACGACCTGCGATCATCGCCGCCAACAGTGCCAGCAGCGCCGTCAACGCCGCGGCAAGCGCGAAGTAGCGAGCGGCCGGGCCCAGACCGGCGTTGGCCTGTTGCGTCAGCACGATCACCGCCAGGCGCTGCTGCGGCAGATCGAGGGGAGCCGCAGCGAAGACCAGACTTCGAATGTTTCCACTTTGCACCACCCCTTGTCGGAGCGCCGCCACGTCCAGAAGCTCGACATCGAATGCCGCGGGCAGTTCGTCGGCCGTCAAGACGCCACCGGCCCGGTTGAACGTCAACACAGCAAAGCCGTCGAGGTTCAGCACCCGACGCAGCAGCGTCAGCTGCCGCAGCCGCTGCCGCTCTTGTTGGGCAGTGACCTCGGTGTCGCCTGTGCCACCGGTGCCATCGGTGCCACCGGTGCCATCCGGGTCGCCGAACAGTTGGCCGATGCCGGTCGACACATCGACAGCCTGTTGCCGTAACGAGTCCTCGGTGGTCGCCCTGGCCCGAACGTTGGCCAACACCAGGGTTCCCAGACCGGCGATCAGCAAGGTCGTGCTGACCAGACCCACCATCAACACGACCAGTCTGCGGGTCACACCGGCCTCCAGTTCATGACAACAGACTGTGCTTGGCAGGTGTGAGCACTGTGTGAGGTCTTCATCGCAATCGTCATCTCGGGCATCATCCCAGCCGGTATCCCACACCCCACACGGTTGCCAGGGGCAAGTCGTCGCCGGCCTTGCGCCGCAGTTGGCGAACATGTACATCCACGGTGCGATCGTCTCCGTACCAGTCGGAGCCCCACACGCCATCGATCAACTGCTGGCGGCTGAGTGCAAGGCCCTGGTTGCGAGCGAAGAAGGCGAGCAGGTCGAACTCCTTGGTCGCCAGGGCAACCGGCTGTCCGGCCCGGGCCAGTTCGCGTCGGGCAGTGTCGAGCACCAGGCCGTCACCGATGTCGAACGTGTGCTGTTCGGCGGCCGCGGGCGTGGCCGCGCCACGTCGCAGGATGGCCTTCACCCGTGCGACCAGCTCGCGTGGCGAGAACGGCTTGGTCACGTAGTCGTCGGCGCCCAGTTCCAACCCCAGCACGCGATCGATCTCGCCGTCGCGCGCCGTCAGGAACAGCACGGGCATCGCGCTGGTCGTGCGGATACGACGGCATACCTCGAAACCGTCGATCCCTGGCAGACCCACATCCACGATGGCCAGCTGCGGCCGGTGCTGCGCGACCAGATCCAAACCGCGTTCGCCCGTCTGGGCCAGCAACACCCGAAAGCCGGCATCGCGCAGGTAGACGTTGACCAGGTCGGCAATGTTGGGATCATCCTCGACGATCACCACGGTGCGTTCGCCTGCCGGCGCGGTCGAAGTCGGGGTCGTATCCACCACGACCAACATGGTGGCACGCTGGTACCGTGCGCCGACTGGATCCCCGTAGTGGGATGTTCACGAGGAGATGGATGTCATGGCAGAAGCACAGGGACCGCAGGTGGCGGTCATGGCCAAGGTGCCGGCGGCGCCGGGCAAGCGCGACGACCTGATCGCGGCGCTGCAGGGGGCGCTCGACACGGCTCGCGGCGAGTCGGGCACCATCCAGTACATCCTGCATGCCGATGCCAAAGATCCAGACGCAGTGTGGTTCTACGAGTTGTACGTCGATCAGGCATCGCTGGACGCGCACATGGGGACCGACGCGTTCAAGGCGCTGGGCGGGGTCATCGGCCCGTTCCTGGGCGGTCGTCCCGAGCTGACGTTCATGACCCCGCTCGGCGGCAAGGGTCTCTGACCCACCCGGCCGATCCTCTCGCCATGGCCACCTATCTCGACCGCATCCTCGATCGCCATCGAGAGCTGGACGCGCTCGACAGCCGGTCGCTCGACGATCTGGTCGTCGCTGCAGGTGCCACCCAACCGACGCGGGGTTTCGCGCAGGCATTGCGCGGTGGTTCACAGTTGCACGTCATCGCCGAGATCAAGCGGCGTTCGCCGTCGAAAGGCGACCTGCAGGCCGAACTCGATCCGGCCATCATGGCGCACAGCTATCAGTCAGGCGGGGCGTCGTGTCTCAGCGTCCTGACCGATACCGAGTTCTTCGGTGGGTCCGTCGACGACCTGCAGGCCGCACGAGCTGCGTGCTCGTTGCCGGTGCTGCGCAAGGATTTCACCGTGTCGGCGCACGACGTGTGCGACGCGCGCATCATGGGTGCAGATTGCGTGCTGCTCATCGCCGCTGCGCTCTCGCCCGCAGAGGTCACTCGACTGCATCACTTGGCGCGTGAGATCGGGCTGGATGTGCTGGTCGAGATCCACGATGAGGCCGAGCTCGAAGTGGCAATTGCTGCCGGTGCCGACCTCATCGGCGTCAACCAGCGCGACCTGGTGACGTTCCAGGTCGATCACGACCGTGCGGTGCGCATGGCCGCGCTGATCCCCGATTCGGTGGTGAAGGTGGCCGAGAGCGGTGTTCGTCACCGAGCCGACGCCGCATCGCTGCACGCCGCGGGTTACCACGCGGTGCTGGTGGGTGAAACGCTGGTCACCGCGGCCGACGCAGCGGTGACGATCAGGCAGTTGCGGGGCCTGCACTGACTCACGCGACGGAAGAACCGAACGAAGCCGTGTGCCGACGCGGTGGACGGATACCCTCGTGAACGCATGTTCGTGAAGATCTGCGGTATCACCACCGAAGACGATGCTCTGTTCGCCGTGGCGATGGGAGCCGACGCCGTTGGGTTCGTCTTCGCCCCCTCGACGCGCCAGGTGGCCGCACAGCAGGTCTACGACATCACACGTCGCCTGCCGCCCGAGATCCTGACCGTCGGCGTCTTTCGTGACGAGCATCCCGAGCGCGTCATCGACACGGTGCTGCGAGCGGGCCTGAAGGCAGCCCAACTGTCTGGCTACGAAAGCCCGGCCATGGTCGCCGACGTCGCCGCGGGAGTGAAGTGGGTCATCAAAGGGGTTGCTGCGGGTACGCCCGACGCCGCCAACGCCGATAAGTTCGGCACCGACCTCATCCTGGTCGACGCGGCCACGCCCGGCTCGGGGTCGGTCTTCGACTGGCAGTTGCTCGACGACCTGCCGGTCGGCCCGCGCTACATCCTGGCCGGCGGCCTGACCCCCCAGAACGTCGGTGCTGCGGTCGCCCGCGGTCGGCCGTGGGGTGTCGATGTCTCGACTGGTGTCGAGCGCTCGCCCGGGCGGAAGGATCCGCTGAAGGTGAAGGCGTTCATCGAGCGTGCTCGCGCAGCGGCACCCACACCGCATCTGGGTCCCGACGAATTGCCCTACGACTGGGATGACGAGTTCTGACATCGTGGGTCTGATGAAAGTGTGGAGTACGACATGACCGTGATGCGCGGTTCTGACATCGTGGACCCGATGAACGTATGGAGCGAATCATGAGTCTCATGGGTGATCCATCGGCCACCGGCCGCTTCGGCGAGTTCGGTGGCCGCTTCGTGCCCGAGACGCTGGTCCCTGCATGCGAAGAGCTCGAGGTGGCCTTCCGAGAGGCATGGGCCGACGATGCGTTTCGCACCGAGTTGTCCGACGTGTTGCGCGACTATGCCGGCCGGCCCTCGATCATCACCGAATGCCACAACCTGGGCCGGCAGCTGGGCATCCGGCTGGTCATGAAGCGCGAAGACCTGAACCACACCGGCTCGCACAAGATCAACAACGTGCTGGGGCAAACGCTGCTGGCCAAGCGCATGGGCAAGAACCGCATCGTCGCCGAGACGGGCGCCGGTCAGCACGGTGTTGCCAGCGCAACGGCCGCTGCGTTGTTCGGCTTGGAGTGCAAGGTCTACATGGGTGCGGTGGATGTCGCCCGGCAAGAGCTGAACGTGTTTCGCATGCGGTTGCTGGGTTCCGAGGTCGAGGCCGTGCACAGCGGAAGTCGCACGCTGAAAGACGCAGTCAACGAGGCCATGCGCGACTGGGTGGCCACGGTCGCGGATACCCACTACTGCCTGGGGTCGGTCATGGGCCCCCACCCGTACCCGTGGATGGTGCGCGAGTTCCACCGTGTGATCGGCGACGAGGCCCGATTGCAGTGTCGAGCGGCCTACGGCGCCGATCCCGATCTGGTGGTGGCCTGCGTTGGCGGTGGGTCGAACGCCATGGGCATCTTCAGTGGTTTCGTCGACACCGACGCCCGGCTGGTAGGGGTCGAGCCCGCCGGGGGAGCGGCGGTTGGCCGAGGTGTGCCCGGTGTCGTCCACGGCATGCGCAGCTACCTGATGCAGGATGAGTACGGCCAGGTGCAAGAGGCCGCATCGATCTCGGCCGGTCTGGACTATCCCGGTGTGGGGCCCGAACACTCGTATCTCGCGTCCATCGGCCGCGCCGAGTACCCGTCGGTCACCGACGCGGAAGTCATCGACGCCTTTCAGTTGCTGGCCCGGTCCGAGGGCATCATCACCGCACTCGAGTGTGCCCACGCGCTGGCGTGGATCGTGCGTGAAGCCGGCTCGTTCCAGGGCAAGACCGTCTTGATGAATCTGTCGGGCCGTGGCGACAAGGATGTTGCCCAGATGATGGAGATCTTGAAGTGACCGATGCGCGAATGCTGGCCACGCATCAACCTGGCGCCCTCGAGACTGCACTTCGGGCCCAGCGAACCGCGGGCCGCAAGGTGTTGGTGCCCTACATCACCGGCGGCCTGCCCGGCTGGGAGCATGCGGTGCGGGCCGCGGCCAATGCAGGCGCCGACGCCATCGAGATCGGCATTCCGTTCAGTGATCCGATCATGGACGGCCCCGTCATCCAAGAGGCCTCGCAGAAGGCGCTCGACGCTGGCGCTACACCGGTGTCCATCCTGAACCAGATCCGCGACCTGGAGGTGGGCATCCCGCTGGCCGTGATGCTGTACTACAACACCATTCACCACGCCGGTCATCACCGCTTCGCTCAGTCCCTGGCGGCCGCCGGTGTGGCCGCGGCCATCGTGCCCGACCTGCCGCTGGACGAGGCCGGTCCCTGGTGTCTGGCTGCCGATGCGTCGTCGATCGAGACGGTCATGCTGGCCGCGCCCACAGCCCCCGATGCCCGGTTGCCGCGCATCTGCGCACGTGCTCGAGGTTTCGTCTATTCGGTTGGCTTGCTGGGCGTCACTGGCGAGCGCAACACCTTGGCGGCAACGGCGACTGCCCTGGCAGCCCGGCTGGTGGCCATCACCGATATCCCGGTGTTGGTCGGTGTCGGGGTGTCGAACGCAGCGCAAGCGCGCGAGGCCGTGCAGGTGGCCGACGGTGTGGTGCAGGGCGCGTCGATCATGCGTCGAATGCTGGAGTCTGGCCCCGACGCCGTCGGCGACTACGTCGCCGAGGTTCGTGCCGCGATCGACAGCTGAGGCCGATGGACTCCGACGTCTCGCACCCCACATTCGTCGCCGACTGCGAACTGTGCGAGGCCGCACGCACCACCGAGTGGTTCCACGAGGACGACCTGTGCTGGGTGGCCGAATGCGAGTCGTGCTACGTGCCGATGGTGGTCTGGAAACAACACGACCCGAATCCCCCGGAGGAGATTCGGGCCGAATTGTTGAACACTCTCGCTGTTGTCGTCAGCCGTCACTTCGAAATGGAGTGTTGGTTTGACGACGATATGAGAAGCATCCCGCATCACTACCACGCTCACGCGAGGCCTCGAGGAGGCTTCTTCGGACATGGGATTCGCCGACTACCGGCGTTGTGACTAGCAGGGCTTGCCCGTGGGCTTCGTTCGCATACAGTCTCCTTGATGTCGGCGTAACGCTCGGCTCTGGCAGATGGACGGCGCTTCCGAAGTGACAGATGTCATCAAGGAATTGTCGAGAATTTGTCAGGTGCGACCGCTGAGCGTCAGGTTAGCACCCTGCGTGGTTGGCTGCGCAAGGGGGAAACCGAAACAATTCCAACAATCGTTGCATCCGAGTGGTCACTGTCAGTGAGATCAAGCCGTGAACGGCAGGCCGATTCTTGGCTAGTGTTCGCCCATGCTCACCGAGGGTAGTCCCGTCCCGAACATCGTTTTGCAGGACCAGAACGACGACAGCGTCGATGTCAGCACGCTGCGTGGCCGAAATGTGTTGATCTACTTCTACCCGCGGGCCGACACCCCTGGGTGCACCCAGCAAGCCTGCGGACTACGCGACATCGCTGAGCAGCTGGGCGACACCGTGGTGCTGGGCATCAGTCCCGACAAGGTTCCGGCGCTGGAAAAGTTCCGCCGGAAGTACGAGCTGAATTTCGATCTGCTCAGCGATACCGACCACGCCGTTGCCGAGGCATTCGGGGTGTGGAAGGAGAAGAAGAACTACGGCAAGGTGTACATGGGAATCGAGCGGTCGGCATTCCTGATCGGCGCAGACGGCAGGGTACGTCATGCGTGGTACAAGATCAGCCCGAAGGACACGCCCGTGAAACTGCTGGAAGCACTGCAGTCGTGACTGCGTTGCCTGCACCGACCGATCTGCTGGCGCACCGACCACCGTTCTTGTTCGTCGACCAGGTCCTGTCGCTCGAGCCGGGGCAGCGCGCCAGCGGCAGCTGGACCCTGACCGGTGACGAGTGGTTCTTCGCCGGCCACTTTCCTGGACGTCCCACGCTGCCCGGCGTGCTGATGTGTGAGGCGATTGCCCAGGTGGGCGCGATTGCCGTGTTGTCGGACCCCCGCTTTGCCGGG
>JANNFQ010000614.1:0-4269 GCA_031380045.1 Acidimicrobiaceae bacterium | reverse complement strand
CGTTGTTGGCTGGATTGCGCGCATGCTGGATGTAGGTGGTGGGGGCGCTGCGCTGCACGATCTCGCGACACATGCCGCGCGGGAAACGAACCCGTGTGCCCTCGACGTGCGCACCACCTGCCGCGAAGATCGGGAGGGCTTCGGGGTAGTCGCGGATCTCGACGCCGACTTCTTCGAGAATGGTGTCGGCGGCCGCCTCGATGGTAGCCAGACCTTCTTCGCCGACGATTTCGAACGGCTGCATCGTGCGCGTCAGGTACGGCACGCGCTCGATGACGTGCGAGGCGCGCATGGCCGCACGTCCCGCCCGGCCTCCTGATCGTCGCCCGGTACTGGTTCCGGCTTCAGTCATGGCAGTTCCTGGCTCATGCGGTTCCCCCTGGGACTTGGACGTGTTCGGCTCGGTCGCGGCGGCGTTGCCGGCCACCGGCCGTCGCGCTGGACGACGATGTCGAGCGCTGCGGCAGCGTGACCACCTTGGCCAGATTCGTGCTGGGGGCGATGGCGTGAGGGAACGCCATGGCTGCGACGAACTCGGCCTGGAACGTGGGCTCGGTCGCGGTCTCGACCTTCACCACGTTGCGCACCGCGGTCTCCATCTCGCGACGCGCCGCGACCGACAGCAGCGCGCGTACGGCACCGGCGCCGGCAGCATTGCCGATCGACCGCACGTGCTCGACTGGGCAATCGGGCACCAAGCCCAGCAGCAGTGCGTAGACCGGATCGATGTGCGACCCGAACGCGCCGGCCAAACGAATGTCGTCAACCGACTGGATACCGGCGTGATCGAACAGCAATTGAATGCCGGCGCGCAGCGCGCCCTTGGCCAGTTGGATGGCGCGCACGTCGTTCTGGGTGATGAACAGCCGAACGCCAACATCGTTCTTGCCGCTGGCGCTCTTGCCGGCATCACCGGCTGCGTCGTACACCAGGTAGCTGAACGTGCGGCCCTGGGCAACGACGCGCGGCGAACGCTGGGCAAGCGCGCCCTGCACCACACCTTCACTGTCGATGACTCCGGCCAGGAACATCTCGCCGATCACCTCGATGATGCCCGACCCGCAGATGCCCGAGATGTCGAGCTCTTCGGTCGCTTCGGCGAAGCCGGGGTCGTCGCTCCACAGGTCGCTGCCGATGACCCGGAAACGACACTGCAGAGTGACGGGATCGATGCGTACTCGTTCGATGGCGCCGGCAGTTGCTCGCTGGCCGCAGCTGAGTTGCGCGCCTTCGAACGCTGGGCCGGTGGGGCTGGATGCCGCGAACTGGCGATGGCGGTCGCCCAGCACGATTTCTGCGTTGGTGCCGACGTCGACCAGCAGCTGCATGGTGTCGGAACGGTGCGGCCCCTCGGACAGGATGACCGCAGCGGTGTCGGCACCGACATGCCCGGCGATGCACGGTGCCAAGTACACCTGCGCATTCGGGAATCGCAGCTCGATGTCGCGGGCCGCCATCGTGGTGGCCTCGGCGGTGGCCAACGTGAACGGGGCCATGCCGAGTGGGGTGGGGTCGATGCCGGCGACGATGTGGTGCATGATCGGGTTGCCGACCAGCACGATCTCCAGCACGATGTCGGCGTCGACATCGGCCTCGGCGCACAGTTCGCCGATCAGTTCGTTCAGTGCTTCGCGCACCACCTGGGTCAGCTGTCGTTCACCGCCCGGGTTCATCATCACGAACGAGACGCGACTCATGAGGTCTTCGCCGAAACGGATCTGCGGGTTCATCCGTCCTGACGACGCCAAGATCTCGCCGGTCGCCAGATCGCACAGATGACCGGCGATGGTGGTGGAACCGATGTCGATGGCCGCACCGCACGCACGGTCGCGGAAGCCCGGCCACACGGCTACGACAGCATCGCCGCGTACGGCGATTGTGGCTGCGCGGTCTTCACCCGCGAACGCCTTGTGCACCCGTTGCATGACGGGCAACTCAAGATGAGTGACCGTGCGCTGTTGCGTGCGCTGCAGCTCGGCGATGACCAGATCGCTCATCGAGGCTGCGTCGCCCAGCAGCGACGGCGGCAACTCCAGATATGCCAGCGACACGTTGGGGTCCAACACCACATCCGACAGGTCCAGGCTCTTGCGCACGACGGGCCGGTGCACCTGGCTTTCGGGTGGCACGTCCAGCACCACGTCATCGGTGATGAGTGCGCAGCATCCCAGCCGCCGATCGGGCTTCAGTCCCTTGCGATCGCTGTAGTTCTGCTCGGTCTCGGTCCAGGCGGTCAACGCGTTCTGGTCGACGTCGAGGCGCCACTTGGCAAAGGTGCCCGGATTGAACGTGACCTGACAACGGCCACAGATGCCACGACCGCCACACACCGAGTCAAGGTCCACGCCCAGTTCGCGCGCGGCTTGCAGCACGCTGGTGCCCTCGGCGACTTCGCCGTCGAGCCCTGATGGGATGAACACGATGCGGGCCACGATGCGTCTACTCCCGCTTGCGCCGACCGCCACCGGCGCGACCCTCGCGGGCACCGCCGGCAGCATTGGGGTCGCGGTTGGCGCGGATCCAGGCGTAGCAATCCTGGTCGTTTCCGGCCAGGACGTCGGCGGCCATCACAGCGGCCTTCACGTCGGCGTGCAACGGGTTCATGATGGCTGATGTCATGCCATTGCTGATCGCCATGGCCAGGTAGGTGCCGGTGATGGTGTTGCGGTTGGGCAGACCGAAGCTGACGTTGGATGCCCCGCAGGTAGTGTTCACCTTCAGTTCGCTCACCAACCGGCGCAACAGCTTGAACACCTGCTGGCCGGCGGTACCCATCGCGCCAATGGGCATGACCAGCGGATCGACGACGATGTCGCTGGCGGGGATGCCGTAGTCACTGGCCCGGTTGACGATCTTGCGGGCGACCTCGAAGCGCACATCGGGGTCCACCGAGATGCCGGTCTCGTCGTTACTGATCGCCACCACGGCGGCGCCGTACTTGGCCACCAGGGGCAGGACCCGTTCCATCTGCTCGTCCTCGCCGGTGACCGAGTTGACCAACGGCTTGCCCTTGTACACGGCCAGGCCGGCTTCGAGCGCTTCGATGATCGACGAATCGATCGACAACGGCACATCGGTGATGGCCTGCACCAGTGTGATCGCTCGAGCCAACAGCGCAGGCTCGTCGGCCAGGGGAATGCCGGCATTGACATCGAGCATGTGCGCACCGGCCGCCACCTGCGCCAGTGCGTCGGCCTCGACGCGACTGAAGTCGCCGTTCTTCATCTCTTCGGCCAGCAGCTTGCGACCCGTGGGGTTGATGCGCTCGCCGATCATGACGAACGGCCGATCGAAGCCGATGACGACCTCCTTGGTGGCCGAGCTGATCACGGTGTGCGTCATGGATTCTCTCTTTCGGTGTGCGATTCGGGCGATGCAGGATCCCAGCCGCCGTTGGCCACCAAGGTGTGCAGCCGCTCGTTGGTGAACTCGGCTTCGATGCTGGCGGCGACGGCGTCGACGGTCTCGATCAGCTCGCCGACGAGCGGATGGTTGGTGCGGCGCCATTCGCCCACGTAGGCCTGCGCTGTCTTCTTGTCGGAGACCATCGCGGCCCGGTCGATGGCCTTCTGGAACCGGTGCGGCAACACGACCTGATGGCGAACTTCGCCGGCCTTGCCATTGATCTGCGCGGGGATGTCACGCCACAGAATCACGACGATCTCGGAGCTGGTGCGGCGCCGGCCCATCAGGCAGCCCCGCGCAGGATGACGGACACGGCACTGTCGAAGTGCTGCATGCCCACGTGACGATGCTCGAACTGCAGCCCCAACCGGTCGGCGGCGTCGGCAGCCGACGCGACGACGGCCTGGGCGGTGGTCTGCGACAGCAGCACCAGTCGGGTGTAGTTGCCGAAGTACGCATCGCGCAGTTCAGGGTGCCGGTCCAGGCCCAGCCCCTGCCACACCAGCGCATCAAAGTGCTTGGCAAGGAAGTCGGTCAGGTAGAAGGTGCCCGGCTGATCGTCGTGCAACTCGGCGAACACCCGATGACCGGCGAAGAACTCGTAGCAGTGCGACCCGGGCAGCCGCTGCACACCTGGCATCTGCGCCAGCCACGCGTCGAGTTGGCCGCCCGTGCCGCAGTCGGCGTAGGCGATGGCCACCTGCCGATTTCCATCGGGGTTGCACTCGGCGAGCAGGGCGCGCAAGGCCGGCACGATCTGCTCGGGTCGGTTATGCAGGTTGGCAGGCAAGTAACGCACCTCGACGAGGTCGGAGAGTGATGAGGCGGCGAGCACAGAGCGCAGCTCGGTGGCCAACGCTCCGC
>JANNFQ010000107.1:0-5924 GCA_031380045.1 Acidimicrobiaceae bacterium | reverse complement strand
CCCGAACCCACAGAGTTCGGCGGGCGACGGGCGCGCCCGGTGCCGCCTGGCTACGACATGACGTGGGAGCTACGGTTCGCCGGTCATGAAATCGCACCACGCCGGTGGCGGCCGCTCGGTTCCTCGGCGCATCGTGTCCGCGTGGCTGGTGGTCGCGCTGACATCGTCGATGGTGACCGGCAACCGAGTCGACGCGGCCGACTTCAAGATGACGTCCGAACAGGTCGCTGCCGAGATCATCCGGGTGCAGGATCAGGCCGACGCCACCGCGCAACGGTGGGCCGAAGCCGATCGCCGGTCAGAAGATCTGGCTCTCGACCTGCAGGCAGCCGAGCAGCAACTGGACGTGATGTCCGCCCAGTTGGCACGAATCGACGCGCAGATGGCGGCCATCGCCGTCGATCGTTTCACCGGCTCCACAGGGCCCGGAACGCTGTTCTTCCTCGGCGATCCAACCGAGATGCTGCAAGTCGATGTCCTCCGCGGCGTGGCGCTGGACGTCGGTGCGCAAGACATCGACACCGCCCAGTCGCTCCGTAGCGATGTCGACGACAGGCGATCCGCGGTCGCATCGCTGCAGCAACAGAACGCCGTGGTCGTGGAACAGCTCGCAACAAGCCAATCAGACCTGGAATCACAGCTGGTCCAGCTGGACGCGCTGCACAAACGTCTGCAAGAGCAGGAAGTGAAGCAGGCCTACGAGGCGCTGGTGGCGCGACGCCGTCAAGATCTGATCGATCAGCAACAACGAGCCGCGGCGGCCGCAGCAGCTGCCATCACGACCCAACCTCCCAAGGGCTCGGGGGCACAGGCGTCGACACCGGCACTTCCCAGTTCGTCACCGGTCAGTGCACAGCCCGCATCGCCACAGCCGACGACGAAGGCGCCGCCTGCTCCGGCGATCGCAGCACCAACTGCCGCCCCCGCCCCCAAACCGGCGCCCGCCATCGTGGTCGGCGGCGGGTGGTTGTGTCCGGTGAACGGACCGAACGCCTTTGGTGACACGTGGGGCGCACCCAGGTCGGGTGGCCGTCAGCACCAAGGTGTCGACATGATGAGCCCGTTCGGAACGCCCGTCATCGCGGTGGTCGCCGGCAGCGTCACGATGAAAACCAACACGCTGGGCGGGAACGCCATCTGGCTGACGGGTGTCGACGGAGCGAAGTACTACTACGCGCACCTGTCGTCGTGGGAGGGCTCGTCACGCGGTGTCAGCGCCGGCGAGGTCATCGGCTATGTCGGAGCAACTGGCAACACCACTGCCAACCATTTGCACTTCGAGATCCATCCCGGTGGCGGTGCGGCAGTGAATCCCTACGCAACGGTCCGCCAGTACTGCTGATCAGCCCGGTCAGGCGAGTCGCCAGAAGTCGCCCATCAGACCGAGGCTCTCGAGCAGTGCCTGGTTCTGATCTCGCGTCCGTGGGCGCCAATCCGGGTCCAGCCGGTCGCCCCACCACAGGTGGGCCAACCGGCTGAGCGTGCCGACCGGCAACGTGACACCAGGCGCACGACCGTCGACCCATCGCATCAGGTGTTCCTCCGACCGGAAGAGGTTCATCGTGCTTCAAGTGAAGACGATGTCGTCCCACCATCGCGCTGCGGGAACCAGGCAATGGAACAGCAATTCGCCATCGTCGGGACGTTGGCCGACAACCTCGCACACGATGCTGTCTGCACACTCGGCGCACGTGGTCTCGATGCGGCCGTCGACACGCAACGCCGCACAGATGCCGAACGCATCCCAAGCACAGTTTGCGAACCACCAGCGGTCATCGGCGTGCACCCGGTACGGGGTGGCCACCGCCGAGAACGGATTCGCCATTCGCAACTCGGTCGTGTCGGGTTGAAGTACCAGCGCGTGCGCGTCGTGCAACCTGTGCCACGAAGCGCCGACTTCTGCTGTTGTCGAACCGGCGGCTGCTGCGACGTCAGCAACCGTGGGCGCCCGGCCGAGATCGACGAACAGGTGATAGGTCAGGTTGCGAACCGCACGGTCACCCTCGTCCATCACCGAATGGTAGTGACTTCAATTCAGGTGACGGCGCAAGCGAACGATCAATCGTCGGAATCGAGGAGCACCAACGAGAAGGTGGTCGGGTGCCGTCGCAGCACGAGGAGGCGCCCACCTTCGGCCTCGGCAATCGACCGGGCCAGGGCGAGACCGATGCCGTGGTTCGTGCCATGCCCACGTCGAAAGAGATCGTCGTCGGTGGTGCCCGACGCGATCGTTCCGTCATCGGTGACATCGATCGCTGCACCACCGGCAATGGCCCGCACCCCGATGCCGATTGCGCCGTCGCCGTGGATGAGTGCGTTGTCGATCAGCACGTCCAGGATCTGATCAACAGAGGCCTGGGCGGCTTGAACCTGAGCGTGGCACGACTGGGCGATGGTGATGGTTCGAGAGCTCGCTGCGACGCGTGGCCCCCAACGCTTCAGTGCCGCGTCGGCGGCATCATCGAGCGCGCTGTTGGAGAGCGACGGTGTTGCGTCGCGGGCAAAGGCAAGCAGGTGAGCCACGGTGGCCTCGATGCGGTCCAGATCACCGAGCGCCGTAGTCGCGATCGTCCGGCTGTGGTCGCTGGTCTCGGCTGCTTCCAGCTTCAGCCGCAGGCCGGCAAGCGGCGTGCGGAGTTGGTGCGAGACGTCGGCGCTGAAGCGCCGCTCGCGAGCGAGTGCTTCACTGATGCGTCGGGAGCCGGCGACGAGAGTCGCACCGAGGAGGTCGACCTCTGAGATTCCGACGGGTTCATGACGCTGCAGCACCCCACCGCTGCCAAGCTCCGAAGCAGCAGCGGCGAGATCGATGACCGGACGGCTGAGCCGAGTTGCGAGCCTGCTGGCGATCAGCCAGGCGATGCCAAGTGCTACCGCTGCGGCGGCCGCCATCACCAACCAGGCTCGTCTGGCCCGGCTCTCGGCTCCGGCGAGGGGCTCGCTGAGACGCAGCGCGCCGACGACCTGCTCATCTCGATCGGTGATCGGGGTGGCGACAACGATCAGCCTCTCGGTACTCGATGTCGGTCGACCGTCGATCGCTTCCAGCACGGCGCGTTCGGCGACCGCAGGTCCATCGCCGAACACGAGCTTCCCGTTGACGTCGTAGACGGAAAAGGGAGGCGGTTTGTCGGGCTCGTCGGCGACTCGGGCGAGCTCGACGGGGTCCAGCGGGATCGCAACTTCGCTCAGTGCGCGCGCAGCGGTTGCTTGCAGCTCGACGACTTCGGAGTCGAGGATCTGGCGCTGGGCGACGACGGCCAGCGGGATTCCGAGCGCGAGCAGCACGAAGCCCGTGACACCAACGATCGCAGTGATGATTCGCCGCCTCACGGTGCGACGAGCCGGTAGCCGACACCGCGCACAGTCACGATCTCGATGGCGTTGCCCAGCTTGCGGCGAAGGGCGACGATGTGCATGTCGAGGGTCTTGGTAGAGCTGTCCCAGTGCAGATCCCAGACATCGGCCAGCAGCCGGTCGCGGGTGACCACGCGTCCAGCTTGTCGCGCGAGATACGCCAGGAGCTCGAACTCGCGTGGTCGAAGTTCGATCGCGGCTCCGTCCACGCTGACGAGATAGGCAGCGGGTTCGATGTGCACTCGTCCCAGTTCGATCGGAGCATCCGCCTCGACCGCATCAGACGAACGCAGGTGCGCCCTGACGCGGGCGAGCAAGACGGTCATCGAGAAGGGCTTGGTGACGTAGTCGGTCGCGCCTGCGTCGAGGCCGACGACGATGTCGATGTCGGCGTCGCGCGCAGTGACCAGGATGATCGGGAGTTCGCGATGTTGCTCACGCAGCCAACGGCACAGGGTGAAGCCGTCGATGTCCGGCAGGCCGGCATCGAGGATGACGAGGTCGGGAATCGCCAGCTCGATGTGGGCAGCGACCATACTGCCTGTCGTGAACCACTGGACCTCGTAGCCGTGGGACCGCAGCGCGGTCTGCATCGCCGCGCCGATCGAGCTGTCGTCTTCGACGATGAACACTTGCCGATCCACGCGGCCGTCTCGAGTCATCGAGGCGCGACCGGCAGGCATGTGACGAGTCTGGTCGGAATCGGGCGCCGACGGTGACAGGTGCCGCGTCTGTGAGGCGGTCGATTCAGAGAGCTCCGCCGGCGATCAAACCTACGGTGACGATTGCGACCAGCAGTCGGTACCAGCCGAAGACCGTCAGCGGTCGGGTGCGCAAGTAACCGACGAACCATCGCACCGCCGCCATCGCAGTGAGGAACGCAACGAGCGCGCCGAGCAGCGGGGTCCGCCATCCGTAGTCGTTGAACAGCGTGCTGCCATCCTTCGCCAGGTCGAGCGCGGTCGCTGCCGACAGCGTGGCCAGGCCGAGCAGGAAACTGAACTCGACAGCGGCGGTCATGGTGAGACCGACTGCGAGAGCGGCCACGATCGTCACCAGGCTTCGGCTGGTTCCGGGCAACAGCGCCAGGATCTGGGCGCAGCCGATGATGAGCGCGTTGCGGTAGGTGAGTTGCTCGAGTGCGGTGGTCCCGTGGCGTGGTCGCCACCACAGCAGGAAGGCGCCGCCGATCGCCCAGGCGATCACGACTGGCCACGGCCCGAACAGGCGTGCCTTGATGCTGTCTCCGAACACGACACCGATTGCCGCAGCAGGAACGAACGCGACGATCAGTCGAGTGAGGAGTTGCCGCCCGGCCTCGTCGCGTCCGACGACGCCCTGTACGAGCGTCGAGATGCGGTGCCGGTACAACGCAACGACGGCCAGGATGGCGCCCAGCTGGATGGCAATCGCATAGGTGTCAGCCGCCACCTTGCCAGGACCTGTTCCGAGCCCGAGCAGCCGTTCGGTGACCAGGAGGTGCCCGGTGGACGAGATCGGCAGGAACTCGGTGATTCCTTCCACGGCGCCGAGAACGATCGCCTTCAGTGGCGTGAGTGGGCCGCCATCTGCGGTCACGGCCAGCGCCACGATGGCCACGCACGCGACGGCGACCAACTGGGCCGGACGTCGACGGTCGCGTGACCCGGTCGGTACAGCGGAAAGTGCGGTCATCGTTGGTGCGCTGCGGTGCGGGCACAGAGACGTTCAACGTCGTTCATCCTCTTAGAGTACGGGCAAGTCCGTCACCGAACAGGTGGTGCCGGTTCAACGGCAGGTAAACCGGCCCCAGTCGAGCGCCCAGACGTGAGCCCAGAGTGAAGCGCAGTGCCAGAACTTGGCGAGATCGCTGCGACAGCGAGCCGGCAGCCGTACGGTTCACCATGTGACCGGCGAGCGGATCTTGATCGTCGAGGATGACGAGCGCATCGGATCGACGCTCGTCCGCGCCCTGGAGAGCACCGGCTACGACGCTCGATGGCAGCAGACCGGTCATGCCGCACTGGCCGAGGTCGAAGGTTCGCGCCCCGATCTGGTGCTGCTGGACCTCGGGTTGCCCGACATCGACGGGCTGGAGGTGTGCCGACAGATCCACGACCGCGACCCGACGATCGATGTGGTCATGTTGACCGCTCGCGACGAAGAGCTGGACATCGTCGTCGGGCTCGACGCTGGGGCCATCGACTACATCGTCAAGCCGTTCAAGTTGGCCGAGCTGCTGGCTCGAATTCGCGCACAGTTTCGCCGGACGGAACCGCACCTGCATTCGCGTTCAACTGCCGGCGACCTGGTCCTCGACATCGGTGCCCGCCGAGCCATGTTGCGCGGGACCGAACTGGAACTACGGGCAAAGGAGTTCGACCTGTTGGCGCGGCTGGTCGCCGACACCGGAAACGTGGTCACTCGGGAGACCTTGATGAGCGACGTCTGGGACGAGCACTGGTTCGGATCGACCAAGACGCTCGACTTTCACGTTGCGGCCGTTCGCCGCAAGATCGACGCGAACCCCGCCAACAGCCGGATCACGACCATCCGCGGGGTCGGCTACCGCCTCGAATCGTCATGAG
>JANNFQ010000606.1:0-2123 GCA_031380045.1 Acidimicrobiaceae bacterium | reverse complement strand
CACTGTCGGCGTGGATGCTGGCCGCTGCCTTCCCCCCGTTGCTGTGGTGCATGGTGATGCGGCTGACCCGCTCACGTTCCACGGCTGCGCTGACGCTGCTGTTGCTGGCCCTCAGCGGCGGTGTGGGTCTGTGGTACTTCGCTCGCGACGTCAGGCGCGACGGCTGGCACATCGTCAGCTCACTCCCGCAGACGTACGCGCGCATGCCGGACCTTCACCTGTGGGTCGACAACACCATCTCGGCCTCGCTGTACGCACAGCGCAGCACCCTGTTGGGACTGTCCGCCGGCTTCGTGGCGATGATCGTGCTGCTCGCTTCGCGGCCGATGTGGTCCAGGCGGGGATTCGTCAGTGCCGGCATTCTGATCGGTCTGCTCGGAATCGCTCATGCGCACACCATGCTGACCGCGCTGGCCCTGGCAACCTTCGCGCTGATCGCCGATCGTCGTCGTACGTGGTTGTGGTTCATCGTTCCCACAGCGGTCATCGGCCTACCGCTGGCCTGGGCGATCAGCCCGCAGACGAACTCGATCCGGTGGCTCCTCGGTTGGATGGCCCCCCAGTCCGAACAGGCCTGGCCGTGGTTCTGGTTTCGCAACGTCGGGCTGCTGCTGCCGCTGTTCGCCGGGCTGGCGTTGTTGGGCGGTGGTTCACCGCGGCTGCGTCGCCTGACGACGCCGTTGTGGCTGTGGTTCATCGTGCCCAACCTGATCGCGTTCCACCCGTCCGAGTGGAACAACACCAAGTACTTCCTGTTCTGGCAACTGGGGGGATGCCTGTTGATTGCGTCGTGGCTCAGCCGGGCGTTCTCGAAGCGGTCCGCTGACCGACGCGCATTGCCTCGATACGCCTTACGCGTCGCAGCAGTGGCCTGCTTCTTGTCGATGATCTCGGCCGGTGGGCTGGACACGGTGCGTGCCATGCAGCGGTCAACAGCGATCCCTTGGGTCGATCACGACGACCTGGCCGCGGCATTGTGGTTGCGTGCGAACTCACGCCCGGGTGACGTGTTGGTGTACGGAGCCAGCAACACTTCAGCGGTGGCCGCGCTCAGCGGCCGTCGCGCCGTGACCGGGTACACCGGCTGGACGTACGACCTCGGCCTGCCCGACTGGGCGATCAGATGGACCGCCACGGGAGAGGTGTTGAGTGGTGGATCGCAGGCAGACGCCGACATCGCCCGGTACGGCGTGGACTACGTAGTCATGGGGCCGATCGAACGGTCGGAGTTCGCTGGGTCTGACGACTATTGGACGCTGAACGGCACGTTGGCCTTCGAGCAGGGCGAGTACCGCATCTATCGAGTCGCCGGCTGAGCCGAGCCCGGAGGAGGATCAGCCGAACTGCGCGGTCGCAGTGCGTGCTGCGCTGAGCGTCACCGTGCAGGTCTTCGTACTGCCGCTGCATGCCCCGGTCCAGCCGACGAACGTCGAACCGGGTGCCGGCTTCGCAATCAGCGTGACTGCAGTGGACGACGTGTACCACGCCGAGCACGTCGTGCCGCAGTCGATGCCGGCTGGCCACGACGTGACCTTGCCGGTGCCTGGACCCGATGTGGCGATCGTCAGCAAGTACGACCGCATGTCGAAGCGGGCGGTGACGTATTTGGCCTGGTTCATGAGCACCGTGCAGGTGGTCGCCGAGCCGGTACAGGCCCCGGACCAGCGCGTGAACTTCGAGCCGTGTGCCGGGTCGGCCGTCAGCTGCACCGATGTGTTCGAGGCGAATGACGCCGTGCACGCCCAACCGCAGTTGATCCCGGCCGGCGACGAGGTGACCTTGCCATGGCCCGAACCGCGACGGGTGACCTTCAGCGGGTACCGGGTCCTGGGGCAATCTGGATCGTGCGTGACGGCAACGGTCTGGTTGGCGCCGGCCACGACGTTCGCGGCCACTGCAGCGGCCCCGGATGGGGTGGGGGTGTTGGTGGGGGTGTCGGTCGGTGTACCGGTCGGCGTGTTCGTGGGTGTATCGGTCGGTGTGTTCGTGGGTGTGTTCGTCGGAGTGTCGGTCGGTGTCGCGGTGGGTGTGTTGGTAGGGGTATCCGTTGGCGTCGCGGTCGGCGTGTTCGTGGGGGTATCGGTCGGCGTGGCGGTGGGCGTGTTCGTGGGATATATATATAT
>JANNFQ010000070.1:0-1727 GCA_031380045.1 Acidimicrobiaceae bacterium | reverse complement strand
CGCGCGGCAGGTGGACGACCGCCCGATGGCAGGTGTGCGCGATGTGTTGGCGGGCATGTTGGCGGCGGTCGACGAGCCCATCGCGGGCGGCCGCCACAAGGTCTTCGGCCACCCGCAACTCGATGTCATCCCGCAGACCTCCACCATCGCCTCGCACCTGCCGCGGGCCTTGGGGGTGGCGTTCGCCATCGATCGAGCCCGCCGGCTGGACCTGCCCACCCGGTGGTCGCCCGATGCACTGGCGGTGTGCTCGTTCGGCGACGCCAGCGCGAATCACTCCACGGCGCAGGGCGCCATCAACGCAGCGATCTACACGGCCTATGCCGGGCTTGGTCTGCCGCTTTTGCTGGTGTGCGAAGACAACGGGTGGGGCATCAGCGTGCCCACGCCGGCCAACTGGATCCAGCACTCGTTCGGGCATCGCCCGGGTCTTCACTATCAGCAGGTCGACGGAACCGACATCGCCCAGACCTACGACGCCGCGTCGGAGCTGGCCGACTGGGTGCGACAGCATCGGCGCCCGGCGCTGTTGCACGTGCGCACCGTTCGGTTCATGGGCCACGCCGGTACCGATGTCGAGGCCGGCTATCGCTCGGCGCCGTCCATTCGTGCCGACGCCGCCCGCGACCCGTTGTTGGGCACCGCGCGGTTGTTGGTCGACAGCGGCGCTGCAACGCCGAGTGAGCTGTGTGATCGCTATCTGGAACTGCGCGACGAGACCAGAGCAATGGCCGAGTCGATGCTAGGGCTGCCCACGTTGCACGACGTCGATCAGGTCATGGCGCCGCTGTCGCCACGCCGCCCCGCGCTGGTCGAACAGGGTGCGGCGATGGCCGCCGCCGACACCGATCGCAGCGCCTTCTTCGGCGCGACGCTGCCCGAGAACGAAGGGCCGCTGACCCTCGCCGAGACGATCAATCGCACGCTCGGTGACGTGCTGCTGTCGCGGCCGGCAGCGCTGGTGTTCGGCGAAGACGTAGGCGTGAAGGGAGGCGTCTACGGCGTCACCCGTGGGCTGCAGAAGAAGGCCGGATCGGCCCGTGTCTTCGACAGCCTGTTGGACGAACAGTCCATCCTGGGCTTGGCGCTGGGAGCGGCCGTCTCGGGACTGCTGCCCATTCCAGAGATCCAGTACCTGGCGTATCTGCACAACGCCGAGGATCAGTTGCGTGGCGAGGCGGCCAGCCTGTCGTTCTTCTCGCAGGCCGCGTACACCAACCCGATGGTGGTTCGTGTGGCCGGGCTGGCATACCAGAAGGGTTTCGGCGGCCACTTCCACAACGACAATGCGGTCGGCGTGCTGCGCGACATCCCCGGGCTGGTGATCGCGTGCCCTGGCCATCCCAGCGATGCCGGTGCGATGCTGCGCACCTGCGTCGCCGCCGCCGACACCGATGGCACGGTGTCGGTGTTCCTCGAGCCGATCGCGCTGTACCACACACGTGATCTGCACGACACGGGCGACGGGCGCTGGACGGCCGACTACGCGCCGCCATCGTCGTGGAACCAGGCGCATGTGCCCATTGGCGTGGGCCGAGTGCACCGCTCCGGCGACGATCTGCTGATCGTCACGTGGGCCAACGGTTTGTTCCTGTCGTTGCGCGCCGCTCGCCGCTTGGCCGGCCACGGCATCTCGTGTCGCGTCTTCGATCTGCGATGGCTGGCGCCGCTGCCGATCGACGAGATCGTGCGTCATGCCGACGAGCTCGGCCGGGTGTTGGTGGTCG
>JANNFQ010000024.1:0-2814 GCA_031380045.1 Acidimicrobiaceae bacterium | reverse complement strand
CCCAGCAATGCAGGCCGCCCGGCGCCGCGGCCCACCATGTCGGGTCGCACTGCCACCGGTCCCAACGCACCCCGACGGTTCACGTCGAACGCGCAAAAACCTACGAGCTCGTCGCCATCGAACGACACAGTCATGGTTCCGGCTGCGGTCGCCCGTGTGGCTTCGTTGCTCCAGTCGGGATAGTGCCGGCGACAGAACTCGTGCACAGTGGGCACGTCGTCGATCGCTGCCCGACGCCATCCGCCGAGGTCGGGCGGCAAGCTGTGCAGCGGAACATCCACGCCCAGGTTCACGCCCACGCGCCGGTAGCGCATCGCCTCGGCCAGGCAGCACATGGCCGGCGCGTCGGTGGGCACACCGGCCCACAGGTGGTGGGGCGCGTCCGCCCCCAGCACCACATCGACGGCTCCCTCGGCGGCCAGGTGCCGTTCGGCGGCAATCAGCAGCTCGCGGCCGACACCTTGCCGGCGCCGATGCTCGACCACCGACAGCAGCCGTACGAATCCGTGCAGACCGTCCAACGCTGTGGCGACGACGCCGGTCTGTGGGTCGCCGAACACCCAAGTCGGTTGATCCGCAGGGAACAGGGCTGCGCGCAGTTCGGGTTCGGTCAATGGATGGCCCGACACGTTGGGACACAGCCGTACCAACGCAGGAACGTCGCCTGGACTCAGGCGCTCCACGGCACGATCTGGCCGCTGCGGGCTACTTGCGCGTACCACAGCGCACTCGCCTTGGGAATGCGCTGCTGGGTGTCGTAGTCGACCTCGACGATTCCGAACCGAGGTCCGTAGCCGTGTGCCCACTCGAAGTTGTCCAGCAGCGACCACGCGAAGTATCCCTGGATGGGCACGCCCTCGTCGATGGCCTGGCGCACCTCGCCCAGATGTGAGGTGAAGTACGCGATGCGGTCGGCGTCCAGCACGCGGCCGTCGCGCCGGTGTCCATCGGGCATGGCCGCACCGTTCTCGGTGATCAAGTACCTGCCGAACTTGTACTCGTCGTGTAAATGTCGCAGCAGTTCGCCGAACGACGCCGGATGCACTTCCCATCCCATGGCTGTGCGCGATTCGGCCGCTTGGGAGTACGTGCCGGCCACGGCGCCCACCTGCTGGCGCGTGTAGTAGTTGATGCCCAGTGTGTCGATGGGCGCGGCGATGATGTCGAGGTCGCCGGGCAGCACCTCGTTCTGCTCCCAGCCCAGACGTTCGGCGGTGAAAGCCGGATACCCACGGCCGGCAACCGGTTCGACGTACCACCGGTTCTCCAGGTCATCCTGAATTCGTTGGCGGTCGATGGCCGCCGGCGACGAACCAACAGCGGTCACCGGGGTGAAGTTCAACACGATGCCAACCCGAGCGCTTGCGGCTGCAGCACGGATGCGTTGCACCGCCAAACCGTGGGCCAGCAGCACGTGATGGCTGGCCGCCAGGCTGTCGGTCAGCGAGTGGCGGCCGGGCGCATGCTCGCCGGTGAGGTATCCGTGGTTGGCGACCACGAACGGTTCGTTGATGGTCATCCAGTCGGCTACTCGGTCGCCCAGCCGTTCCACGACCACCTGGGCGTAGTCGGCGAACGCCTCGGCCGTCGGACGCACGGTCCAGCCGCCCTGGTCTTCGAGCGCCTGCGGCAGGTCCCAGTGGTACAGCGTGGGCAACGGAGTGATGCCGGCTGCCAGCAGTCCGTCGACCAGACGTTCGTAGAAGTCGAGGCCCGGCTGATTCACGGCGCCGCGCCCAAGCGGCATGACCCGCGGCCACGCGATCGAGAACCGGTAGCCCGTCAGGCCAAGGCTGGACAGCAGTGCGATGTCCTGTTGCCAGCGGTGGTAGTGGTCGCACGCAACCGCGCCGCTGGAGCCATCGATGATGCGGCCCGGCTGCTGACAGAAGCGGTCCCAGATGCTCTCGCCTCGACCGTCGGCATCGACTGCGCCCTCGATCTGGTACGACGACGTCGCCGCACCCCACAAGAAGTCGGCCGGGAAGTGAGCCGGTGTCTGAGCCGGGAAATCAGACGAAACGGTCGAACTGGTCACGTGCAGATGATGGCACGACCAGGCGTGCGGACGATCTCTTGACGGTCGCCGATGGGTCGCGATCCTTGACAGACCGGGGTTTCGGGCTTACCGTTTCCCCCCGAGACGACCCGTCCGGCCATCAGCCGGCTGCGGTTGACGTTCGCCGTCCCGCGTGGGTAGGATTGCAAGTTGCCGTGCGCTCGTTGTCTTGCTCTCAGTTTTGGCCTGTGACGTTGCGCGCCCCCATGTCGCCCGGACCGGTGTTGCCGTTGCTGGTGTCGATCCATTCGAATGCACACGAGGAGTGAAGCTGTGGCCACACGATCCACCTCACGCGAACGTTATTCCTTCGCAAACCTGGCCGACCCGCTCGAGCTGCCCGACCTCATTGCGGTCCAGCGCGAGAGCTTCGATTGGTTCCTGAACGAGGGGCTGGCCGAGACGTTCCGCGACATCTCGCCCATCAAGGACTTCAGCGAGGCGCTGCAACTCGAGCTCGAGCTCGACCCCGATGACGAAGACTTGCGGCCGCCGCCGAAGTTCACGGTGGAAGAATGCAAAGAAAAGGACATGACCTACAGCGCGCCCATCTTCGTGCGTGCCAGGTTCATGAACCGCAACACGGGTGAGATCAAAGAGCAGACCGTGTTCATGGGCGACTTCCCGATGATGACCGAGAAGGGCACGTTCATCATCAACGGCACCGAGCGCGTCGTCGTGTCGCAGCTGGTCCGCAGCCCGGGCGTCATCTTCGAGGCCGGCGAGCGCTACCGCCTTCGTAACCTCAGCAAGCA
>JANNFQ010000016.1:0-11175 GCA_031380045.1 Acidimicrobiaceae bacterium | reverse complement strand
GCATGGCCCAGCCACTTGTCGCCATAGCTGGTAAGCAGGCCGACACCGTCGGCCGAGAGAGGACCACACCATGTGGCAGCACCCATACATCGTCGAGCAGATCGTCCGCGATCGGCACGAGACCCTTCGCCGTGAGGCCGGTGCGTCGCGCCTGCGTCGCGAAAGTCGCGTCGAGGCGCGTCATCGAAGTCGGCTCCGACAACCTCCACCTCGATAGACATCGGCGCTACTGAACGCACGGTTCTCGTCCGCCCACCTGCCACGACGGCTACGGTGGGCGGACGATGAACGCCCCCGATCGAAACCTCGCTCTCGAACTTGTCCGCGTCACCGAGAGCGCAGCCCTGGCCGCAGCTCGTTGGGTGGGTCGCGGCGACAAGCTCGGTGCCGATGGCGCCGCCGTCGATGCCATGCGCACCGTCTTGTCCACCGTGCCGATGGACGGAATCGTCGTCATCGGCGAGGGCGAGAAGGACGAAGCGCCCATGCTGTTCAACGGCGAGCACATCGGCGATGGCAGTACCCCGCAAGTCGATGTCGCCGTCGATCCCATCGACGGCACCAGCCTGACCGCGCTGGGTCGCGCCAACGCCATCGCCGTCATCGCTGTCAGTGACCGCGGCAGCATGTTCGACCCCGGTCCGTGCTTCTACATGAGCAAGATCGCTGTCGGTCCCGACGCCGCCGGCTCGATCGACATCACTGCCACGCCCACGCAGAACCTGCGTTGGATCGCCAAGGCCAAGGGCGAAAGCGTGCGCGACCTGACCGTGGTCATTCTGGACCGGCCTCGCCACGAAGAGCTCATCGCCGAGGTCCGTGCCAGCGGGGCCCGCATCAAGCTGATCGGCGACGGCGACATCTTCGGCGCCATCGCCACAGCATGGCCCGAGGCCGGCGTCGATGTGTTGTTCGGTGTTGGCGGCACTCCGGAAGGCGTCATCGCTGCCGCCGCGTTGAAGTGCATGGGCGGCGAGATCCAGGCACAGCTGTGGCCGCGCAGCGAGGAAGAGCGCGCCCTGGCCGAGGCGACCGGCTACGACCTGAACGCAGTGCTGACCACCGACGATCTGGTGCAGGGCGACAACGCATTTTTCGCATCCACCGGCATCACCGATGGCGAGCTGCTGCAGGGCGTTCGTTTCAGCCCTCGTGGCGCATCGACTCAAAGCCTGGTCATGCGTTCGCGAAGTGGCACGGTTCGGTTGGTCGAGGCGCACCACCGCCTGGACAAGCTGGCAGCCTTCGCGGCCGTCGACTACAACTGATTCGACGCGTCGCCCATTCGGCAAGCGTTTCTCAAGATCCACGCTCGTGAGACCGATATCAGTTCGTCATGCGCGGGTTGCAACGTCTTCGCGGCCGCAGGCCCAGCCTGCTGGTTCGCTTCGCACTCATCAGCTTCGTGCTGCTTGTCGCTGTCGGTGTGGTGCTGGCGCGGCGGCTGAGCGACACCCAACGTCATCGCAGCCTGGACGACGCTGTGTCCAGCGCCCAGATCGTGGCCGGTGCCGGCATTCAGCCACTGCTGACCCCCGACGACCTGCAACAGAACTTCAAGCCGATCAGCCTCGACAGCCACCAGCGCTTGGACCAGGCGTTGCTGACGTCGATCTCGCAGGACGGCATCGTCAGGCTGAAGATCTGGAACGCCCAGCACTGGATCGTCTACAGCGACAACCCGTTGCTGATCGGACGATGGTTTGCCGGCGACGCCGGTTTGCGGAAGTCGCTCGACGGCGATGTCTCGTCCGAGATCACCGACCTGTCCGGCCCCGAGAACCTGGAGGAACGCGACTTCGGCCGCTTGCTGGCGGTGTACGTGCCGATGCGCATCGATGCCAACGGGGCGTTCACCAGCGACGAGTCGGGCAAGGTCGTCGGTTCGTTCGAGATCTACGTGCCGTATGCGCCCATTGCCGCCGCGATCCAGCAGGACACGCGCACGCTCTACATCGCCGTCTCGGTGGGCTTCCTCGTGCTGTACCTCGGCCTGTTCCGATTGGTGGCCGGTGCTTCGCGGCGCCTGCGCCGTCAGGCCAAGGAGAACCGGTTCCAGGCAACGCACGACGCGCTGACGGGCTTACCCAATCGCAACCAGCTGCTGGCCGACGTGGCGCAGATGATCGAGCAGCGAGACGACGACCATGTCGTCGCGCTGGTGCTCGTCGACCTGGATCGCTTCAAGGACATCAACGACACGCTGGGCCATGCCAGCGGCGATCGACTGCTGAGAGCAGTGGCCGACCGCCTGTCGGGTGAGTTGGGGGGCGCGACGGTGGCACGGATCGGCGGCGACGAGTTCGTCGTTGCCGCCGGCAACCTGGCCGATGACACGGCGGCGCTGGCCGTGGCCGGTTGCATCGAACTGCTGCTGGACGAGCCGTTCGAGATCGATGACATCAGCCTGGTCGTACGTGGCAGCGCGGGTGTAGCCCTGGCCCCCGAACACGGAACGACCGCCGAAGAACTGCTGCAGCGCGCCGATGCAGCCATGTACGTCGCCAAGCGCAGCGGCTCGCCACATCGCATGTGGGCGCCCGAGTTCGACCAATCCAGCCCCGAGCGGTTGGGGCTGGCAGCAGAGCTGCGCGGTGCGCTGAGCAGCGGCCAGATCACCTTGGTGTACCAACCGAAGCTGAGCCTGCAGACCGACACGGTGACCAGCGTCGAGGCGTTGGTGCGGTGGAAGCATCCCCAGCGCGGTTTCATCTCGCCCGGCGAGTTCCTGCCGATCATCGAGAACACCGAACTGATCGGGCCGTTGACGTGGGAGGTGCTGGACCAGGCGCTCGCCTCGGTCGCCAACTGGCGGCGCATGGGTCTGGAGATCCAAGTGGCCGTGAACGTATCGGCCCGAACGGTGGGCACTTCCGAGCTCGTGGAGCGCGTCGAGCAGGCGTTGGCCCGGCACGACCTTCCCGCATCGTCGCTGGAACTCGAGCTGACCGAAAGCGCACTGCTGGGCGACCACGGTCGTGCCACCGAGAACCTGGAGCGTCTGCGCGATCTGGGCGTGGCCATCGCCATCGACGACTTCGGAACGGGATACGCGTCGATCAGCTATTTGACATCGATGCCGATCTCAATATTGAAGATCGACCAATCGTTCATTGCGCCGATGCTGACCGACACGACCGCGGCCGCAGTCGTCGGCTTCAGCTTGGCGTTGGCCGAACAGCTCGGTCTGCGGGTGGTGGCCGAAGGCATCGAGGAGGAAGAGATCCTCGATGAGCTGCGTCGCCGCGGCTGCCACTACGCGCAGGGATACTTCATCAGCCGTCCGCTGGCACCACACGACTTCATCGCGTGGTTGCTGAGGTGGAACACCCGATCGTTGCGGGTTCCCGATTCGCCCGCCGCGCTGGCGCAGCTACCGCCGACGGTGGTCGATCCAAATCTGGTCGTCGGCCCCACCCTTCCCCCGCCTCTGGCAACGTCAACGGGTCTGCCGGTATGACTCTCCGCCGTACAACGGCCGTTGTGGCGATGATCGGGATCGCTGTTCTGATCGCCGGTTGCGGCGACGATGCGGCGCGTCCCAGTGCCGAGGTACCGAACGTCTTCGACCTGCGGCACGACCCGGCGGCCGACATCGCCGAGGTCGACCCAATCCGCGCCGATGTGTTGCCAGCCGGCTCGTTGCACGCTGTGCTCGAGCGTCAGTTGGCGTGGCACGGTGTCACCCTGGTCGAGATGATGCGCGCGGCGCGGCGCGACGACCCACAGCTGCAGGCGTGGATCAACGCCTTGGCGGGCAACACCGACGATCTGGTCGCGGCCGTTGGGTTGGTCTATGGCCCCGCCGGCGCCCGCGCCTTCAACCAGCAGTGGGCACAGCACACGCAGTTCCTGTTGGACTACGCGATCGCAGTGCGCGACGGCGACGACGGTGCTGCCGAACAGGCGAGGACGAATCTCGCGACGTACGCGGCCGACTCGGCGAGCTTCTTCGAGACTGCGACCGAAGGCGCACTGCCCGCGTCGGCGGTGCAGGAACTGTTGGACACGCATGTCGGCCACATGTTCGACATGCTCGCCGCCGACAACGACGGTGATGCCGCGGCGACACTGGACGCAGCGGTGTTGGACAACGGCTACTTGCTGAGCATCGCCGACGGCCTGGCATCAGCAATGGCGGGGCAGTTTCCGAAGGTGTTCCCGGGCAAGGTGCAGACGCAGGTCTCGATGTACTGCACGATCGTCACCGGTCAAACGGGCTCGTACCTGCTGACCGATCTGATCAGTGGCGATCAGGCAGCCGTCGATGAGGCCGCAGCAGCATTCGGTCGAGCGACCGGCGAGCCGATCGAAGATGTACTTGGGCCATTGGAATCGTTGTCCAGCGACCGACTCCAGACCGTGGCCACTACTGCTGCTGGCATGTTGGACTCGGCGCTCGAGTTCGCCAGCAAGCGGTGATGCGCGGGCACGCACTGACACCCGGTCGGCCGCGACAGGACGTCAGTCGCGCTGCACCATGCCCGACAAGCGTCGAGCGAGCCCTCGCGGGGTGACGCCCGAGGCGGCGGCCAGGCCCTTGTACATCAGGCCGGGCACCGACATCGCTCGGCCGCGAGCCACGTCGTCGAGGCCGGCGCGCGCCACTTCCTCGGCTTTCAACCACGCGAAGTCGGGATAGCTGGCCTGGTAGTGCTCGGTGTTGCTGACGCTCTGGAACTCGGTACGGGTCAGGCCCGGACACAACGCGGTCACGTGCACACCGGTGCCCCGCATCTCCTCGTGCAGGCTCTCGGTCAGGCTGGTGACGTACGCCTTCGTGGCCGCATAGACCGCCAAGTGTGGTGCGGGCTGGAAGCTGGCGACGCTGCTGACGTTCAGCAGGTAGCCGCGTCCTCGCGGTGCCATGGCTGCCAGCGCAACCCGACTGAGGCGGGTGAGAGCCCGAACGTTCAACATCACCTCGTCGTCCAGCCGATCGGCATCGATCTCGTGGAACAAACCGGACGTTCCGAATCCGGCGTTGTTGACCAGCAGATCGATCGGCTGATCGGTGCTGACCAATCGTTCGGCCACCGCGCGGACACCGCTCTCGGTGGTCAGGTCGGCAGCCAGCACTTCGATGTCGGGATAGCCCTCGGCCAACTCGTTCAGCCGGTCGGTACGGCGGGCCACGATCACCTGTGGCACGCGGGCCAGACCCAGCATGTGCACCATCGCCTCGCCGATGCCGCTGGAGGCACCCGTGATCAGCGCTGATGTGAAGGGAAACGGGCGGCTCATGCGTCCAGGTTACGCCCGCCGCAGAACACGCGATCCAGGTCAGTGCGACGCCGTGACGCCCATGCCACCGGTGGCGTTGAGCCGGGCGTGAGCACGTGCCAATGCAGCCGTGGCTTCGGCGGTCTGCTCGGTCTTGAGGTGCTCTTCGGCACGTTCCTTGGCCGCCAGGGCCCGGTTTCGGTCGATCTGGTCGGCGATCTCGGCGATGTCGCTGAGAATGCTGACCTTGTTGCCACCCACCTGGACGAAGCCGCCGTGCACGGCCACATCCATCACGGTGGTGCCATCGGCCAGCCAGATGCGCGTGTGGTTCTCGGTGAGCGCACCCAGGAACGGAGCGTGGCCGGGCAGGAAGGCGATCTCGCCTGCAAGCGTGCGCGTGATCACCTGCGTTGCCTCGCCCGAGAAGAGCACCTTCTCGGGCGACACGACCTCGACCTGCATGGTCGCCATGGTCAGGCAGCGCCCTCTTGGAGTGTCTTCACTGCGCTGATGAGGCTCAGACTGGACATCAGGCAGCCCCCTCCTGCAGCGTCTTCGCCTTGGCCAGGACCTGCTCGACGCCACCGACGTTCAGGAACGCTTGCTCGGGCACGTCGTCCAACTCGCCCTTGACGATCGCTTCGAAGCTTTCGACAGTCTCGGCCACCGGCACGGTCTCGCCGCTGACACCCGTGAAGACCTCGGCCACGTAGAAGGGCTGGCTGAGGAAGCGCTGCACCTTGCGGGCACGGGAAACCGTCAGGCGGTCTTCCTCGGACAGTTCGTCCAAGCCGAGGATGGCGATGATGTCCTGCAGTTCCTTGTAGCGCTGCAGCACTTCCTGCACGCTGCGGGCGACGTCGTAGTGACGCTGTCCGACGACCTCGGGCTGCAAGATGGTGGAGGTGGATGCCAACGGATCGACGGCCGGGTAGATGCCCAGCGAGGCGATCTGGCGGCTGAGCTCGGTGGTCGCGTCGAGGAAGGTGAAGGTGGTGAACGGTGCCGGGTCGGTGTAGTCGTCGGCGGGTACGTACACGGCCTGTAGCGAGGTGATCGAGCGGCCGCGGGTACTGGTGATTCGTTCCTGCAGTTGACCCATCTCGTCGGCCAGCGTGGGCTGGTAGCCCACGGCCGAGGGCATGCGGCCGAGCAGCGTGGACACTTCAGAACCGGCCTGCACGAAGCGGAAGATGTTGTCGACGAACAACAACACGTCCTGGTTCTGCACATCACGGAAGTACTCGGCCATGGTCAGCGCCGACAGCGCCACTCGCAGCCGGACGCCCGGCGGCTCGTCCATCTGACCGAAGACCAATGCGGCCTTCTCGAACACGCCCGACTCGGTCATCTCGATCATCAAGTCGGTGCCCTCACGGGTGCGCTCGCCCACACCGGCGAACACCGACACGCCACCGTGGTTCTGCGCCACGCGGCGGATCATCTCGGTGATCAACACGGTCTTTCCCACACCCGCGCCGCCGAACAGGCCGATCTTGCCGCCGGCCACATACGGGGTCAGCAGGTCGATGACCTTGATGCCGGTTTCGAACAGACGCTTCGACGGCTCGAGCGCGGCGAAGTCGGGGGCAGGACGGTGGATCTCCCACCGCTCGATGTCGGCGAAGTCACTGTTCTCGCCATCGAGCACGTCGCCCCACACGTTCCAGACGTGGCCCAGTGTTCGAGGCCCGACCGGCACGGTGATGCCGCGGCCGGTGTTGCGAACTGCCGTGCCGCGGGTCAGCCCGTCGGTGGGCTTCATGCACACGGCGCGCACCCGGCTGTTGCCCAACTGCTGGGCCACTTCGGCCAGCACGGCAACGTCCTTGCCGTCGACCTGCACGGTGAACTCGAGTGCCTGGTTCAACTCGGGCAGCGAGCCGTGCGGGAACTCGACGTCGATGACGGGGCCGGCGATGCCGACGACTCGTCCGTCTTTGCGTTCGGTTTCGATCATGGTCATGGCTGTGTCCTCATCAAGTGATTCGGGGTGTGGCGGGCGGCCATCAGGCGACCGCGCCGTCGGACGTGAGTGCGGCGGTGAAATCGGAACCCAACTCAGTGAGGGGACCGAGATCGGCGGAGGAGACCTTCTTGGAGTCGCCGCCCAGGGCCTCGGCCCCGCTGACGATCTCCATGATCTCGGTGGTGATGCTGTCTTGGCGAGCGCGGTTCATGATGCGGCTGAGGCTCTTGATGAGCTCTTCGGCATTGTCGGTCGCGCTCTTCATGGCACGTTGGCGGAACGCGTGCTCGCTGGCGGCTGCGTTCAGCAGCGCGGCGTAGATGCGCGCCTCGACATATCGAGGCAGCAAGGTGTCCAGGATGGTGCCGGGGTCGGGTTCGAACTCGAAGTCGGCCGCCGCGCCGGTGGCGCCATCGCCGTGCTTGCCATCGCCGCCGGAGACCGACTCGCGATCCAGCGGCACCAGTGGACGCAGCACGACCTCTTGGTTGCCTGCCGAGATGAAGCGGGTGTACACCAGTTCGACGCGGTCGACCGCTCCGCTGGTGAACAGGTCGATCACGTACTCGCCGATTCGCTTGGCGTCGGCATAGGTGGGGCTGTCGCTGAAACCGGCGAAGGTGTTGGCGATGGTGTAACCACGAAATCGGAAGTAGCCCTCGGCCTTGCGACCGGTGGCGATGATCGTGTAGTTCTTGCCGGCCAGCACATCGGCTTTGATCTCGCCCTCGGCGGCTCGCTGCACACCGGCGTTGTAGCCGCCGCACAGACCGCGATCGGCACTCATGACCACATATGCGGTCGTGCGCACCTCGCCGCGGCCGGCCAGCAACGGCGATTGCGATGTTCCGCCTGCGGCGGCCAGATCTTTGACGACCTCGGTGATCTGTTCGCTGTACGGCACCGCGGCAACGACACGCTGTTGCGCCTTCACGATGCGCGATGCGGCGATCAGTTCCATGGCGCGCGTGATCTTCTTCGTTGCCTGGACGGTACGGATCCGTCCTCGAAGAATGCGCTCCTGACCTCCGGCCATGACTACTCCGTCGCCAAGGTCTTCGCGCTGCGGGCGTCGCCCAGCTCGCCGGCATCGGTGGCCATTGGATCGGCCACCCGATCTGCCGTTGCCTGGACGAACTGCTCCTTGAACGAACCGATGACTTCGCCGAGCTCTTCGGGCACATCGGCCTTGGGGTTGCTACGAATGCCGGCCAGCAGGCCGCCCTGCGTGCTGCGAACGTGCTCGAGCAGCTCGCCTTCGAAACGACGCACCTGGTTGACCGGCAGGCTGTCGAGATAGCCCTTGGTGCCGGCGAACACCACGACCACTTGCTCTTCGACGGGCATCGGGCTGTTCAGCGGCTGCTTCAACAACTCGACCAAGCGGTAGCCGCGCTCGAGCTGTGCTTTCGAGATGGCGTCCAGCTCTGAGCCGAACGTGGCAAAGGCTTCGAGCTCGCGGAACTGGGCGAGGTCGAGCTTCAGGGTGCCCGACACGCTCTTCATTGCCTTGATCTGCGCAGCGCCACCGACTCGGCTGACCGAGATGCCCACGTCGACAGCAGGACGCACACCAGACTTGAACAAGTTGTCCTGCAGGTACACCTGGCCGTCGGTGATGGAGATGACGTTGGTGGGGATGTATGCCGACACGTCGCCGGCCTTGGTCTCGATGACCGGCAATGCCGTCAACGAACCAGCACCGCGCTCGTCGCTGAGCTTGGCGGCACGCTCGAGCAGACGGCTGTGGAGGTAGAACACGTCGCCGGGGTACGCCTCGCGGCCCGGAGGACGACGCAACAGCAGCGACACCTGACGGTATGCCTCGGCCTGCTTCGACAGGTCGTCATAGACGATCAGTGCGTGCTCGCCGTTCTCCATCCAGTGCTGGCCCATGGCGCAACCGCCATACGGCGCCAGGTACTTGAAGGGAGCCGGATCGCTGGCCGGTGCGGCCACCACGACGGTGTACTCCATGGCGCCGTACTGGCGCAGGGTCTCGACCGTCTGGGCGACGGTGGAACCCTTTTGGCCGATCGCGACGTAGATGCACTTCACGCCCAGGCCGCGCTGGTTGATGATGGCATCGACGGCGACCGTGGTCTTGCCCGTCTTGCGGTCGCCGATGATCAGCTGGCGCTGGCCGCGGCCGATGGGGGTCATTGCGTCGATGGACTTGATGCCGGTCTGCAGCGGCTCGTGCACGGGCTTGCGACCCATGATGCCCGGGGCCTGGATCTCGACGCGGCGCGGGATGCCACCGACGATGTCGCCTTTGCCGTCGATCGGCTCGCCCAGCGCGTTCACGACGCGACCGAGCATGGCGTCACCGACGGGGACCGACAAGATCCGCCCGGTGGCCTTCACGGTCTGGCCCTCTTCGATGCCGAAGCCCTCGCCCAGCACCACGGCGCCGATGGACGCTTCGTCAAGGTTCAGCGCCAGGCCGACGGTGCCGTCCTCGAACTCGAGCAACTCGTTGACGCCGCAGTCGGGCAGGCCGCTGACGCGGGCGATGCCGTCGCCCACTTCGGTGACGCGGCCGACGGTGCGAGCTTCGAACGACGGTTCGAAGCCTTCCAGGTTCTTCTTCAGCGCTGCGGCGATGTCGCCTGCGCTCAGGGTGAGCTCTGCCATGGTTCTGTGGTCTCCTAGAGCCGGGACTTCAACTGATCGATACGGGTGCGGACGCTGCCGTCGATGACGGTGTCGCCCACGGTGGCCACCAGGCCGCCGAGCACCGACGGATCGATGACGACCTTCAGGTTGACCTGCTTGCCGGTGGCATTTGCCAGCGCGGCAGCAAGACGGGTCTGCTGATCGGCGGTCAACGCAACGGCGGTGCGAACCTCGGCGAGCTCGAGGTTCTTGGCCGATGAGGCGCGGGCGACGAGTTTGTCGACGATGGCCGGCAGGTCGCGACCGCGACCCGAACCGACGACCATGGACACCAGCTGCGTGGTGGTGCTGGTGGCCTTGCCACCCAACAGGTCTTCCACGATGGCCTGACGCTTGGCGGCGGGGATCTGCTCGTCGCTGAGCGTGCTGCGAAGTTCGTCGCTGTTCTCGTAGCTGCGAGCGAACCGGAACAACTCGTCCTCGACCTCGTCGAGGGTTCCTTCGGCGCGGGCGATCTCGAACAGACCGCGTGCGTAGCCTTCGATGCGATTGTCGCTCATGAGCTGGCTCCGACTCGCGTGATGAAGCTCTCGATGAGCTCTTGGTGTGTCGCCTCGTCGAGCGAACCGGTGACGACATGGTCGACGGCGGCGCTGGACAATCGAGCGATCTCGGCGCGCAGTTCGGCATCGACCCGACCCGAAGAAGCGACGATGTCGGCCTCGGCTCGCGCCTCGAGATCGGCGATCTCGGCGGCCAGCCGCGCCGCACCATCGGTACGGATGGATGCAGCGTGTGCGTCGGCCTCGGCCAGGATGCGAGCCCGCTCGCCGGCGATGTCGCCCTTGGCCGAGCGGATCTGCGCGGCCTCGGTGTCGGCAGCCGCCCGATCGGCCTGACCAGAATCGAGCTCGGCCTGGATCTTGGCGGTGCGAGCCGCCATGCCCTTCTTCACCAGTGGGCCGGCCAGCTTGAACAGCAGACCGAAGATCAGCAGCGAGGCAATGGTGCCGTACAGGATCTCGTAGCTCTCGGGCCAGAACTTCGACGGCGTTTGCGTGATGTCCTCGGCCATCAATCGCCCTGCGACGGCGGAAACGTTGGCGAAGGCGCTCATTGTTGGGCTCCCATCAGTGACGACACGACGCTGTCGACCACGTCGGGACGTGGGGGTCGGCCGGTTGCCAGCTCGGCAACGCGCCCGCTGACATCGACGACCGCGTCGCGGACGTGGGGTGCCGCGGCAGCCTTGGCTGCATCGTTGACGGCGTTGGCAGCAGCACGTTTGGTGGCGATGCGTTCGTTGGCAGCCAGCCCAATTGTTCCATCATGCCATGCCGGTCCATGTTGACGTGGATTTC
>JANNFQ010000722.1:0-1980 GCA_031380045.1 Acidimicrobiaceae bacterium | reverse complement strand
CGGCGGCGAGGGCAACGACAAGCTCGACATCCAGGGCACGCTCAACCCGGCCGCGCCAGTGACGGTGACCAACGCCTTCAACTTCGCGCTGAACATGTCGGGGGGCACGGTTACCCGCACCGGCTACGACTGGCTATCGATGGGCTTCCTGAAGGATCAGGTGGTCCAGATCAACGGCGTGGCGGGTTCGTGGAAGGTTTCGAACATCAGCGGCACCGGCAACAGCGTGCTCAACCTGCTGGCGGTGACGGGGTCCGGCAACGTGGCGTACTCGGCCACCAATACGGTCAAGACGCTGGAAGCCACCGATGCGCCGATCACGCGCATTGGCAGCGTTACGGTGGCGAACCATACCGCCGTCAGCGCAACCGACTACACAGCCACCATCAGCCGCAGCGATACGGCGTGGAGCGGTGACGGCTTCGTCGTCGGCCAGCTCGTTCGCATCGACGGTGTCGACGGCGCCTGGCGCCTGATCGGCTTCGATAGTACCGGCAAGGAAATGCGCCTGCGCGGCGCGGCCATGCCCACGGTGGCGCTCGGCGCTGCCTCGCGCACGGTCTTCGTGGCCGGCCAGCACGGCGGCCTGACGATGGTGCATGGCGGCGGAAACATGCCGCTGTTCAATACCGGCAACGTGGACCTCAAGATCGACGCGGTCAACCGGCTCGACGGGCGTGCCTGGACCAATGACGGCTACGCGGTCGGCCAGTATGTGCAGATCGAGGGCGAGGCCCAGACGCGCCAGATCGTCGGCTTCGGCAATGCCACCGGTGGCAACGCACCGTCTGTGGCCTACGTCAACCCGTTCAGCGGACAGGGCAACGGCAGCGTGATGCTGCTGAGTGGCCCGGCGCTGACCACCACGGGCAACAGCGTGGCCAAGAAGATCAGCGTCGTCGAGCCCCTGAAGGAGCAGTACACCGGTGCCGTGCAGGTCAAGACGTCCAGCTTCGTGCGCGGCACAGGCAGTTGGATCACGGACGGCTTCGAGGTTGGACAGCAGGTGTGGATCTCTGGCATCGCTGGTGCGTTCACGATCACTGCGTTGACCGCGACCGAGATGTCGTTTGGCAGCAGCGCCGCGGCGCTGACCCCGGCCGCCGCATCGACGATGACGGTGTTCGGCTACGACACCAAGTTCAATGGCGGCACCCGCATCGGCGGCGACACGATCACGGTGACCGGCGGCGCCGGCCCGAACTCGCCGCTGGTGGTGTACGGCGACACGTCGCAGGATGGCGTCTGGTACAGCGGCCATAGCTACGATGTACTGGGCATGGAGTTCGGCGAGAAGCCGTTCGACCCGTTCAGCAACCTGCCTGATGCCGATAACGAGGACGACGAGTGGGTCTTCCCGCTGGCCAACCCGTTCAAGTACGCCGGCAACGACGTCATCGATGCGCGCGGCCTCTTCGCTTCGGCCACCGCAGCCGAACTTGCCAATACCATCACCGTCGGCTTTACGGCCTACGGTGGTGCCGGAAACGACACGATCTACGGCAGCCAGGCGGGCGACCACCTGGCGGGCGGCTCTGGCGACGACACGATCGTCGGCGGCCGCGGCGTCGATCACATCTATGGCGACTCCGGGGTCAACGTCGACATCCTGACGCGCGCGCTGACGATCTCGACGCAGAACAAGAGCCCGGCGCCGACTTTCTTCCCGGGTTCGGCGACCTTCATCAATAACGGCACCACGATCCAGCCCTATGCCTCACCAGTGGCCGACAAGATGATCGCCGGCCGCGACCTGATCTACGGCGACGGCGTCGGCACCGTCGCGGGCGATCCCGAGAGTTCCTACGACGACATCATCTTCGGTGACCACGGTGCGATCGCGATGGACGTGGCCGATCCGAACCTGCCGAACCCGCTGCCGCAGCGCATCCAGACCACCGCGCTCGGCCGCGTGCTGAGCGTGCAGTCGAAGAACCTGCAGAACGGCGCCGACGACGTGATCTTCGGCAACCTGGGCCG
>JANNFQ010000720.1:0-4900 GCA_031380045.1 Acidimicrobiaceae bacterium | reverse complement strand
CGCCCATCTTGTGCCGGGCGGCGGTCATGTAGATGGTGCCGGCGGTGTGCGGCGACTCGACGATCATCGTCACCTGAGAGACCTTCGGGAGCCCGGCCGGCGTGACGTCGGTCCAGTCGCCGCCATCGTTCACGGACAGATGCACCAAACCGTCGTCGGACCCGGCCATCAGCACGCCCTGCTCATGGGCCGACACCATCAACGAGAAGATCGTGCCGTACATCTCGGCGCCTGCCGTGTCCATCGTCAAGGGTCCCGACACACCCAACGTGTCGGGGTCGGCGTGGGTCAGGTCGGGACTGATGACCTGCCAGCTGTGCCCTTCGTCGGTCGTGCGGAACACCTTGTTGCCGGCGGCGTACAGCACCGTGCTGTCCTGCGGCGAGAACACGATCGGGTAGGTCCACTGGAAGCGGACCTCGGCCGTGTTGCCATCGTGATATGCCTCGGGCCACACGTTGACCAGCTGGATCTGCTTGGTGGTGTGGTCGTAGCGCTGCAACGCATCGCCACCGCCTGGCGAGCTGCCGATCGCACCCACGTACACGATGTTCGGGTCGCCTGGCTTGGGTGCCACGTACCCACTCTCGGCGGTGCCCGGCGGGTAGCAATTCGCCCAGTTGATAGCGCCCAAGCCGGTCTGGCTGGGCACCGCGATGCTGGAGTTGTCCTGCTGCGAGCCGTACACCATGTACGGAAACTGGTCGTCGGTGGCCACGTGGTAGAACTGCGCCGTCAGCTGGTTGTAGATCGTCGACCACGACGCGCCCGCGTTGAACGACACCCAAGCACCGCCATCGTCGCAACCGATCATGCGATCGGGATTCGCCGGATCGATCCACAGCGCGTGGTTGTCGCCGTGCGGGGTATGGAACTCTTCGAACGTCGCGCCACCGTCGATGGAACGCCATGCCCGCATGTTCATCACGAACACCTCGTCGGCGTTCGTGGGGTGGGCGATGACGTGCTGGTAGTACCAGGGCCGCCATCCCAGATCGGGGTTCGACGACACCTTCTGCCACGTCTCGCCGACGTCGTCCGAGCGGTACAGGCCGCGCTTGCGACCCTCGGCTTCGATCATCGCGAACACCCGTCCCGAACGTGCCGCCGAGACCGATACGCCGATCTTGCCAAGCGTGCCCTCCGGTAGGCCGGGGCGTTTGCTGATGTTCTCCCACGTGTCGCCGCCGTCGCGCGATCGCCACAATCCGCTATCGGGGCCGCCGCTGTCGATCGACCAGAACGTGCGGCGTGCTTGCCAGATGGTCGTGAACAGAATCCGTGGGTTGTGCGGGTCGAGCGACACGTCGACGGCTCCGGCCCGCTCGCTGACGTGCAGCACGAGCTCCCAGCTCTCGCCCCCATCCTTCGATCGATACAGCCCACGCTCGGGGTTGTCTTTCGATGCGTGGCCCAGCGCGGCGACGTAGACGAAATCGGGGTTGTCGGGGTGCACTCGGATTTCGCCGATGTGCCGTGATTCGGTCAGACCCATGTGCCGCCAAGTGACGCCGGCATCAGTCGATTTGTAGACACCATCGCCGTGGGTGACGTCGATGCGAATCGTCGACTCTCCGGTGCCGGCGTAGATCACGTTGCCGTCCGATGGGGCGACCGCCAATGCTCCGATCGAAGCCGTGGTCAGGAAGCCATCGGTGACGTTCTCCCAATACTGCCCGGCGTCGTCGCTCTTCCAGACCCCACCGGCGACGGCACCGAAGTAGAACACCGCCGGACGCTTCGGATCGGCGGCGACTGCTACTGCTCGCCCACCGCGGGTCGGCCCGATGCAGCGATAGCGAATCTGACTCAGGAACTTCGGATCGATGGTCGGCACGAGTGGAATCCTGTCATCCCCGAAGTCGGTGTCCCAACGGTGATGCTGAAGTCGGGAGCCGCGAGGCGATCATCTCGGCTCAATATGCTGAAGCGTTTGACACCATCGATGACGGAGGGACCGAAAATGAGCCGAAAGCTGCCCACCCGATTCTGGGTCGAAGCGGTCTTTGCCGCACTGGGGCTGGTCCTGTTCGTCTTCACCCTGTTCACTCGCGAGTGGTTCGAGCTGCTGACCGGCATCGACCCCGACGGTGGCAGTGGCTCGCTCGAGGTCGCCTTGGCGTTGGTGCCGTTGACCATCTCAGTTGCTTCGCTGCTGGCCGCACGACGTAACTTTCGGCGAGCCGTCGCTGCTGCATGAACACACCAGCCTGAACATTGGGCGTTCGCCGGTGAACAAACGGTGGCGCCGACGGCTCTGGTCTCGATGCCACCGGTAGGCTGGCCTCTGACACGGTGAATCGTGCGGCCCGTGTCGGTCGTGCCGCTGGCGCGACCCAGGACGCTTGCCTCGACCAACGTGGCGCCTGATCCAAGGTGAACCGGTCAGGAGTCGTTGATGTCGAGCCGTGTCGAAGGTGACCAGTTGGATGCCTCGTGGCACGCCAACCCCAGCAAGACATCGGTTGTCGGTGCCGTCCTGCGGCGACTGGTTCCCTACCTCGTCGAGGCAACCATCATTCCAACGGCCTTGTTCTACACCGGCCTGTTGATGTTCGGGCTGCTGTGGGGCATCGTCGCAGCAGCCAGTTGGACGTACGTCTCGGTCATGCGTCGCCTGGTGCGCAGACGACCGATCCCGGGGCTGCTGCTGCTGGCCACGCTCGGCATCTCGCTGCGACTGGCCCTGTACCTGGTGAACGACAACGCGTTTGCATACTTCGTGCAACCCATCGTTCGAACGGTGGCAACGGCAGTGTTCTTCGCCTCGTCGGCGGTCATCGGCAAACCGCTCGTTGCCCGCTTTGCCTCCGACTTCTGCGCCTTCGGAAGCGACGTGCAGAACCGTCCGGCGATCGTGTCGTTGTTCCGGCGTCTCACCTACCTGTGGGCCGGCGCCCAGGCAACCATCGCCATCGTCGACCTGACCCTGCTGCTGACGGTTCCGCTGTCGGTCTTCGTCGGTACCGCCACGGCCACCGCCTGGATCGTGATGTGCGGTGGCGTCGTGCTGACCGTCGCCGACGCTGCCCGCACCGCACGCACCGACGGATTGCGAACCGCCGTCGCCAGTGGCGGCAGGCTGCATGCCTACGTCTCCGCCACCGGCTGACCCCACGCCGGCTGACCCAGCGCCGGCTGACCCCGCGCCGGCAACGCGGGTCGGCAACGCGGGTCGGTCGGATTACGGTCTCGTGGCATGGCGGCGCCGAAGCAACCTGCGATCGAAGTTCCGGTCGGCGAACGTGTCGTTCGAGTGTCCAACCCCGACCGCATCTACTTCCCGGAGATCGGCGCGACCAAGCTCGACTTGGTGAACTACTACCTCTGCGTCGGCCCGGGCATCGTCAACGCCGTGCGCCAGCGGCCGTGCATGCTGCACCGGTTCCCGAAGGGAGTCAGCGGCGACAAGGTGCACCAGAAGCGCGTCCCGGCCGGCGCGCCACCTTGGCTGGGCACCGTCAGGCTGTTCTTCCCTCGCTACGGGCAGCACGCCGACGAACTGTGCGTCACCGAGCTGGCCGAGGTGATCTGGGCGGTGCAGATGTCGACCGTCGAGTTCCACCCGTGGAACTCGCGACGGGCCGATACAGAGCAGCCCGACGAATGGCGAATCGACCTGGACCCCATGCCCGATTGCCCGTTCGCGACTGTCCGTCGCGTCGCCCGTGTCGCCCACGAAGTGCTGGACGAACTCGGGGCCGTCGGGTGGCCCAAGACGTCGGGCGGTCGCGGCATGCACATCTACGTTCGCATCGATCCATCACACGGATTCACCGATGTGCGCCGCGCTGCGCTGGCCTTTGCCCGAGAGGTCGAACGGCGCGCACCTCTCGACGTCACCACCACCTGGTGGCGCAAGGATCGCGACCCCACCGCAGTCTTCGTGGATTACAACCAGAACGCCCGCGACCACACGATGGCAGCGGCCTACTCGGTGCGTGGCGTCCCTGACGCACGCGTGTCCACGCCGATCACGTGGGGCGAAGTCGACGACGTCCAGCCCGCCGATCTGTCGATCGCGACGGTTCCAAAACGCTTCGCCGCGCTGGGCGACCTGCACGCCGGCATCGATGACGCCGTGTTCAGGATCGACCAGTTGCTGGCCTGGGCCGAGCGCGACGAGCGCGACGGCGCTGTCGATCCCGGCACGCCCGACGGCTGACGGGTTCAGTCATACGATGGTGTGATAGCGCAGATAGACCACGCCGTTGGCGAAGCGGCGTTGGTCCAGCAGCTCGAGCTTCGGCGTGTCCTGGCGCTGGAAACGCTGGTCGGCATGGTCGTGACGTCGACCCAGGCCGACGCGCCCAGCGTCGCCCAGATCCAAGGCCCGGCAGTTGCCAACTCGGTCGCCGCCCGCCTGTTCCCCCCACCGGGCAATCCAGGTGCCGGCCAGCTGTACGTCGCAGGCCGTGGTCGATGCAGTCGCGCTCGGCGGAGTCATCACCTTCAGCTGCGGACCCGACCCGGTCACCATCGTGATGACGACTACGGCGAAGGTCGTCAACACCTCACCGATCGTCGTGCTGGATGGCGGCGGCGAGGTGACGCTGAACGGCGCCGGCCAACGCCGCATCCTGTACATGAACACGTGCGATCAGGCGCAGATCTGGACGACCTCGCACTGCCAGAGCCAAGACCAGGCGGCGCGCTGTCAAGCATCGGCGTGTCGTGGCAGATCTACAACAGCCTGTTCACCGACAACAGCGCGGTTGGCTTCGGGGCCAACCCGGCACGCTTGGGCACGCCGGGAGGCGGCAATGGCGGCGCGATCTGCCTGGACGGCAACCGGTACACGCTGGATCTGGCTGGCAGCATCGTGCGCGACAACGTTGGCAACGAGGGCGGAGGGGCCATCTTCTTCGTCTCGAACGACCGCACCGGCGAGCTACGCATC
>JANNFQ010000698.1:0-8692 GCA_031380045.1 Acidimicrobiaceae bacterium | reverse complement strand
GATCGTTCCAGACGATGACCACCCACGGGCGGTCTGGATCGATGGCGTTGTCGGTCGTCGGCTCGCCGAGTTCGACGGGGCTGGGCGCCGGAGACATGGTGGATAGTCTGCCGGGTGCGATCTGTGTTGGTCGCTTCGTCGCACCACCCGTACGATGTCTCGATGGCCGTCGGCGCACGCCCGCTCGTACCCTCCCGGTTTGCGCCGGGCGGTGTTGTGCATGGCTCGCTTCGGCATCCCACCACTCTGCCGTCGGGCTACATCGCGCTCATGAAGCTGCGTGTGGTGGAACTGCTGCTGATGACCACCGTGCCCACCATGGTGCTGGCCCAGCAGGGATGGCCCTCGACGTGGCTGGTCGTTGTCACCTTGGTGGGCGGAACCCTTGCCGCCGGTGGGGCCAACGCGATCAACATGGTGCTGGACCGCGACATCGACGCATTGATGACGCGCACTCAGGGTCGTCCGCTGGTGACGGGGCTCATCGCGCCCGCTGCGGCCATGCGATTCGCGATCGCCCTCGAGGTCGTGGCTTTTGCAGTGCTGTGGTGGGGCACCAACCTGTTGGCTGCGTGCTTTGCCATCGGGGCCACGCTGTTCTACGTGTTCGTCTACACCATCTGGTTGAAGCGCACCAGCCGTCAGAACGTGGTCATCGGCGGCGCCGCGGGTGCCGCGCCCATCCTGGTGGGGTGGGCTGCGGTGACCAACAGCGTCAGCTGGTCGGCGATGCTGCTGTTCGTCGTCATCTTCCTGTGGACGCCGCCGCACACCTGGGCACTGGCCATCCGTCATGCCGACGACTACCGCGCCGCCAAGGTGCCCATGCTGCCCGCAGTGGCCACCATGGGCGTCACCACGCACCGCATGGCCGCGTACACCGCCGCGCTGGTCGCCTGTTCGTTGGCCCTCGTTCCGGTGGCCGACCTCGGATGGATCTACTTCGCCACGGCAGTCGTCGTGGGCGCATTGTTCCTGTGGGGGGCGATCGACCTGGGTCGCCGGCCCTCATTGCAACGCTCGATGCGCTTGTTCGCGTTCAGCATCACCTACATCACCTTGCTGTTCGGTGCACTGACAGTGGACGTTCTGGTGCGCCACGGCGTGTGACACCGCAGCGTCACGCGCGTCGTACCACCGGTGTCGAGCATCCCGCGAATCGGGCGCGCGATCGCACATGATTTCCGCTCGCGGGCTGCCCTGTGGGTAGTCTCGCACCAGTCAATCCGTCACATCTCTGAGCAGGACCGCCGTGCGCGGCCGAGACGAATCGAGTTCGCTGCACATGACTACCGTCGATCCCCACGTCACCGGAGCTGGCGCCGTTGCCGGCACTGGTGAGCGCGCCGATGGCCTGCTCGTTTCGGTTGCCGACTGGATCACCACCACCGACCACAAGAAGCTCGGTCGCCTGTTCATCGGGTTCTCGTTGATCGTGTTGCTGGCCGTGGCCGCCATCGCCGCCATCTTGGGCTTCGAGCGCATCGACGCAACCTCCGATGCGTTGGATGTCGGCGCACTGCCCCAGCTGTTCTCGCTGTACCGCGTCGTGTTGACCTTCGGCGTGGTCGTGCCGCTGGGGTTGGGTCTGGCCATCGCCGTGGTGCCTCTGCAGTTGGGCGCCCGTGCGCTGGCGTTCCCCAGGGTGGCCGCAGCCGGTTTCTTCATGTGGCTGATGGGCGCCGGCCTAGTCGTCGGTTCCATCATCGCCAACGGCGGGCCGGGCGGCGGCGACGCCGACATGGTCGATCTGTTCCTGGGCGGTCACATCGTGCTGCTGCTAGGCCTGATCGCCGCAGCAGGTTCGGTCACGGTGTCGGTGCTGACCACCCGTGCGCCCGGCATGAACATGCGGCGCATCCCACTGTTCTCGTGGTCGGCACTGGTCTACGGGCTGGGTCTGGTGCTGGCGCTGCCGGTGCTGGTGGGCACATTGGCGCTGCTGTGGGTCGATCACACGTACAGCCGCTCCGCCTTTGGCGGCAACGTGGGCATCTACTCGTGGGTGGGGTATGCGTTCACGCAGCCCGCCACGTTCCTCTATGCCGTGCCCGTCTTCGGTCTGGTGCTCGACGCGGTCGGTACCGCCACCCACCGCCGCCTGCCGATGCGTGGTGCGGGTCTGGTGGGCATCGGGTTGGTGGGCACAGCGTTCATCGCCGGTGTGGCGCAGGTCAACGCTGGTCTGCCGCGCGACATCGTCGATGGCACGTTCAGCAACGCCGTCAACGAGATCGTGCCCTTCGCCGTGCTGAACCTGCTGCCGCTGCTGGGCGGCGTGGTCGTGCTGGGCGTCATCGGCCTGGCGCTGCGCAACCGGCCGTCGGTCATCGCGCCACTGGCGCTGTCGCTTTTCGGCTTGTTGATGGTGCTGGTGGGCATCGCCGGCAACGTGGTGTACCAGGTCGGCGATGCACAGCTCACCGACACGGTCTTCGAAGAAGGTGCATGGATCTACCTGTGCTACGGCACCGTGCTGGCGGCGCTGGGTGGCATCGCCTACTGGGGCCCGAAGCTGTGGGGTCGCACCATCGACGACAAGAAGCTCATCCCGTTGGGCTTGCTGGGCCTGCTGGCAACAGTGCTCGCTTCGTTCCCGTACTACATCGCCGGCTTCGCCAAGCAGCCGGGCGGCGCCACGCAGTTCGACTACGCCGGTCCACAAGACCTGTGGAACACCCTGGCCGGCGTTGGTCACGCGCTCATGGCGCTCACGGTGCTGGCCTTCATCGGCCTGGCCATCTCGTCGTTCCGCTCGGGTCCATTGGCAGGCGACGATCCGTGGGACGGCGGCACGCTCGAGTGGGCCACGTCGTCGCCGGCGCCCATCAACAACTTCGCCCAGGTGCACGCGATCGCCTCGGCCGAACCACTGCTCGACCTGAAGCCGGCGCGTGACGGCACCGGAGGAACCGCCTGATGCACGCCCTGCCCGCTGCTCCTGCACCGGCACCGCGCCGCCAGTTGTTCGTCGGCACCGCTGTTGCGTGCGCCGCCGCAGCCACCCTGTTCGGCGGCATGGTCGCGCTGTACTTCCGGTTCCGGCAGGCAACCCTCGCCGTGCCGAACAGCGAGTGGAAGCCTGCCGAGACCGTCGTGCCCGAGGTCGCCGCCAACAACATGCTCATCGCCTTCCTTGGCATCTTCGTGTTTGCGCAATGGGCGGTCTATGCGGCCCGACGCGAGGCCAGGTCGCAGGTGGCCATGGCCTTGGGCCTGGTGGCGCTGGTCGGCATCGCCGTCATCAACGGTCAGGCCTTCGTCTACCACCAGATGCGTCTCGGCGTGCGTGACGGTCAGTACCAGACCATGTTCTACGCACTCACGGGCACGTTTGTGGCGCTGATGATCGCCGGGCTGGTGTTCAGCGTGGTCACCGCGTTCCAGTACCTCGGGGGCCGAACCCGCGATCGCGAAATCGTCTCTGCCCATGCCATGTTCTGGTACTTCCTCGGCACGGTGTACTCCGTGCTGTGGTTCGTCGTCTACGTCACGAAGTGAGCAGGTAGGAATCGCATGTTCTCGACGGGATCCAAGCTCTTCCTCGGAGCCACCACCATCTCACTGATCGCCACGCTGGCCTTCGGCATCTTCACCAGCGGCGACACCTACTGGACTTCCATGATCGGTCTGGCCAGTGTGACGACGGCGCTGGTGTTCCTCACCGCGATCAACTTCTTCGTCCGCGACTCGAACGTCGGCTCGATGCAGCCCGATGCAACGACGTCGTCTGCCGCTGCACAGGAGACCCCTGGCAACAGCATGTGGCCGGCCGTCAGCGCGTTGGGCGTCAGCCTGGTGGTGGTCGGCCTGATCACCGAGCCGATCGTGTTCAAGGCAGGCGTCGTGGCCCTGCTGGCGGCACTGCTCGAGTGGATGGTGCAGGCATGGAGCGAGCGGGCGTCCGGCGACCGTGTCTACAACGCCGGCGTTCGCAAGCGCGTGCTACACCCCTTGGAGTTCCCCGTGCTCGCCGCTGCGGGTCTGGCTGTCATCGTCTACTCGTTCTCGCGAATCATGCTGTTCGCCAGCAAGCAGGCGGGCCCCGCCATCTTCGGCGTCATGGCTGCCCTGGTTCTGGTCGGCGGCTTCCTGTTCGCCACACAGGCCACGCTGACGAAGAGCCTCACCACGGGGGTGTGCACCATCGCTGCCTTGGGGTTGGTCAGCACCGGGGCCGTCATGGCCATCGACGGCGAGCGCGAATCGCACGCGTTCCCCACCGTCTCGGCAGAGCCGGAAGTGTGCAACAGCAACGAGGAGACCGAGGTCGACCACAAGGCCTCGCAAAGCCTGGCGGCCAAGAGCAACGTCGCCGCCACCATCTTCTACGACGGGGGCAAGCTGTACGCCGAAGTCATCGGCATCCGTGGGCCGCAAGACACCATCACGCTGTCGCGCAGCACCAACTCGTATGTCGTGTTCCGCAACCTGTCGTCCGAGCCGGTCCGCCTCACTGCCAACCTCGGGGCGTTCGAGAGCGATGTCAATGGCACACGGGTGGTCACCAAACCGGTCACGTGTACCGCATTGGTCGAACAAGATGGCCGCCAGTTCATCGAGCTCGCCTTCCCCAAGTCGTCGCCACCTCCGCTCGGGCATGGGCCATCGCTCGAGCCCTACACCCTCGAGGTCCCCGGTGTCGAGGCAGCGCCCATCACCGTGGTGGTGCCCTGAGTCATGGACCGCGCAGACAACAACATGGCTATCGTCAGGAACGTGCCCCCAATGCGACATCGTCGTCAAACCCTGTCCGCGCTTGGTTTGCTGGCCACTGTCGTCGCCCTTGCCGGGTGCGCCCGCGACGCCCCGCAGGACACGTTCCAGCCGGCGGGCGACAACGCCCAGCGCATCCAGAACCTGCAGCTGCCGATCTTCATCGTCGCCGGCGTGGTCGGCCTGATCGTGTTCGGTGTCGTCGTGTTCGTGGTCATCAGGTACCGCGACAAGGGCCAGCCGATCCCCAAGCAGAGCCACGGCAAGCCATGGCTCGAGATCCTGCTGACCATCATCCCGGCGCTCATCCTCATCGCCGTCGGCGTGCCCACCGTCAGCGCCGTCTTCAAACTCGCCAAGACCAGCGACACCCAATGCGTCATCAACGTCACCGGCCAACAGTGGTGGTGGGAGTACGACTACCCGGTGCAAGACGGCTGCGGCGGCATTGCGGCCCCCATCGTCACCGCCAACCAGATGGTCTTCCCCACCGACACCAATGTTCTGTTGCGCCTGACCAGTCGTGACGTGATCCACTCGTTCTGGATCCCCAAGCTGAACGGCAAGAAGGACACCGTGCCCGGCCGCGTGCACACCCTGCGCATGCAAGCCGACGAACCCGGCATCTACGCCGGTCAGTGCACCGAGTTCTGTGGCCTCAGCCACGCCAACATGAAGATGGAAGCGGTCGCCCTAAATGCGACCGACTTCGAGACATGGAAGGCGAACCAACTGGCCGCCTACGTCGCCCCCGAACCCGACACCCTGGCCGCCACCGGCGAGGCCACCTTCACGGCCAACTGCGCCTACTGCCACCAGGTGAACGGTCTGGCCACCACCAACGCCGAGGGCGTGTCCACGCCGGTCCTGGCCAACCCCGACGAGTTCGTCGTGTCGGGCGCCGTGCCCAACCTGACCAACCTGATGACCCGCAACACCTTCGCAGGAGCCACCTGGGACCTGTTGACGCCCGAGTGTCGCGACCGGGTGTGGAACGCATCGCCCGAAGATTTCGGCGCGCTGTATCTGCAAGGCGTCACGCCCGAGTGTCTGAACCTGGTTGACCTGCGTGAGTGGATTCGCAACGCGCCGGCCAAGAAGCCGATGTATGCGAGCGACGCCGAGAAGGCCGAAAGCGGCGGCAAGGTCCGTGGCATGCCGGCGCTGGGCCTGAACGAGACCCAGATCGACGAAATCATCGCCTACCTCCTCGAGCGGAAGTAACGGAGCGCATCGCAGATGGCCATCATCGAACGACCTACCTCACCGGCCATTGCCGTACCGGGCAGCGCGCCCACCTTCGTCACGCCCACGCAGACCTATGGCGTGCTGAAGCGGCCCGTCAACTCCACCGGCTGGCGGGCATGGGTCTTCACGGTCGACCACAAGAAGCTCGGCATCATGTACGGCGTCACCGCCATGTTCTTCTTCTTGGTCGGTGGGCTCGAGGCATTGGCCATCAGGGCGCAGCTGGCAGGTCCCGAGGGCACGGTGCTCAGCGCGGGGCTGTACAACGAGATGTTCACCATGCATGCCACCACCATGGTGTTCCTGTTCGTCATGCCCATGGCGGCCGCGTGGGCCAACTACTTCGTGCCGTTGCAGATCGGCGCCCGCGATGTTGCGTTCCCACGCCTGAACGCCTTCGGTTTCTGGTGCTTCCTGTTCGGCGGCATCTTCCTGAACACCTCGTGGTTCCTGGGTGGTGCCGCCGACGGCGGTTGGTTCATGTACCAGCCCAACGCGAATGCCCTGTTCTCGCCCAGCCATGGCGTCGACTTCTGGGGTCTCGGTCTGCAGATCACCGGCATCGCTTCGCTGACCGGCGCCATCAACCTGATCGTCACCGTGCTGAACATGCGCGCGCCTGGCATGAAACTCATGAAGATGCCCATCTTCACCTGGATGATCCTGGTGGTGCAGTTCCTGCTGCTGTTCGCCATCCCGGTCATCACGGTCGCGCTGTTCCTGCTGATGTTCCAGCGTGAGTTCGGCGCCACCTTCTTCGACGTGGGGGCCGGCGCCGATCCACTGCTGTGGCAGCACCTGTTCTGGATCTTCGGTCATCCCGAGGTGTACATCCTGGTCTTACCCAGCTTCGGCATCGTCAGCGAAGTGCTGCCGGTATTCAGTCGAAAACCACTGTTCGGCTACAAGTTCGTTGTCTTCTCGGGTGTCGCCATCGGCTTCCTGGGTTGGGGTGTGTGGGCGCACCACATGTTCGCCAGCGGCCTGGGCCCAGTCAGCGTTGCGGTGTTCAGCGTGGCCACCATGCTCATCGCCATTCCCACCGGCGTGAAGATCGTCAACTGGACCCTCACCATGTGGGGCGGCAAGTTGCACTTCACCACGGCCATGCTGTTCGCCATCGGTCTGATCGTCGAGTTCACGATCGGCGGTCTGTCGGGCGTGACCCACGCCGTCAGCCCCAGCGACACGCAGCAGACCGACACCTATTACATCGTCGCCCACTTCCACTACGTGCTGTTCGGCGGCGCGGTGTTCGGCATCTTCTCGGGCTTCTACTACTGGTGGCCGAAGATGTTCGGTAAGTTGCTGAACGAGAAGCTGGGCAAGTGGAACTTCTGGCTGATGGTCATCGGCATGAACCTGACCTTCGGTCCCATGCACATCATCGGTCTGCAGGGTCAGCCGCGACGCATGATGAACTGGACCGAAGCCCGTGCGGGCGAGGGGTTCTTCAACCTCGGCTTCTGGAACCGTGTTGCCTCCACCGGTTCGTTCATCCTGGCCGTCGGCATCTTCGTGTTCCTGGTCAACGTGTGGCACACCACCCGCAAGGCACCCAAGGCCCCGCTGGATCCGTGGGATGCGCGCAGCCTGGAGTGGATGACGCACAGCCCGCCGAAAGAGCACAACTGGGATCAGGTGCCCACGGTGCATGCGCTCGACGAGTTCTTCCACCGCAAGTACGAAGAGAACGAAGAGACCGGCGAGGTCACCAAGGTGGCAACGGCCGAACAGATCCTGGCCGAGCAAGAAGCGCACGCCGATACGCACATCCACATGCCGTCGCCGTCGTACTGGCCGATCATTCTGGCCCTCGGTCTGCCGACCATGGCCTACGGCGTCATCTTCGAACGTCTCCTCATCGCCGTGGGCGGGCTGATCGTGCTGCTGGCGATGTTCGGTTGGTCGCTCGAGCCGTCGGTCGCCGACGATTCCGATTTCGACCCGCCGTCGGATGACGGCGAGCCCACGAAGGAGCTGGCGACCCTTGTCTGACCTCGCAGTGCACACGCCCGCGGCAGGCGGCGATCATGGCGCCGGTCATGACGATCACGACGGTCACGACGGTCACGCCGACGATCATGGTGCTCACCACACGTCCACAGGCCTGAGCAACAACAAGATGGCCATGTGGCTGTTCCTGGGCAGCGAGTGCCTGTTGTTCGGCGGGCTCATCTCCACGTACATGCTGTACCGCGGTCGCCACTCCGAAAGCCTCGGCCCCGACCAGGTGTACGACATCCCGTTCACGTCGATCAGCTCGTTCGTGCTGCTGATGAGCTCGCTCACCATGGTGCTGGCAGTCAGTTCGGCGGTGCGTCAGGACGATCGTCGCACCACGCTGTGGCTCACTGTCACGGCGCTGCTGGGTGCCACCTTCGTCGGTGGCCAGGTGTACGAGTTCACCAGCTTCTACCGCGAGGGCATGGGCTTCACCACCAGCCTGTTCAGCAGCAGCTTCTTCACCCTCACCGGGTTCCACGGTGTGCACGTCACCGTCGGCATCATCATGTTGCTGTCGCTGACCGGCATCATCAAGCGTGGCAAGGTGCCGGGCCAGAAGGCAGAGGTGGTCGAACTGGTCGGCCTGTACTGGCACTTCGTCGACATCGTGTGGATCGTCATCTTCACCCTCGTCTACCTGATCCCGTCGTGAGTGAGGTCGCAGACATGAGCACTGACCATCTGACGGGCGAACATCTCGCCGGCGATCACATCGCCGCCG
>JANNFQ010000697.1:0-11807 GCA_031380045.1 Acidimicrobiaceae bacterium | reverse complement strand
CCGGACGCATCGGACCGTTGTGGTGGCTCGCTGCCGCTCGCACGAACCAGTTCGCGGGCCCGAGCTCCCCGGTCGAGTCGCCCGATCAACGAGTTGGCGCTGCCGAGTTGGCGCTGCCGAGTTCCGCACAATTGCTCCGCGGGTCTGTTCACTCACGTAGAACGGGTTTCGCAGGTTTGCGTGAGCCAATGAAAGTGCCGCGCCTTTGATCGCTCGGGCAAACCCGAACCCACGTTTCTGCGAGCTGCAGTCAAGGCGGATCGAGCCGAGGTTCAGGCTCTGCGAGCGGTGGCGTGTCGACAAATCAACCGCCACGGTGCGAAATCCGACATGCTCCTGCTCCAGATTGCAGTTCCAGGTTCCCGCGAGCGACAGCGAGCCAACGCAGGCGCCGGTCGCGTCCGGAGGGAGCAGGCGAAGCGAAGCGGAGCCCAGTCCCGACCACCAGCACGGGAATATGTCTCAGGAGTCACCTGTTCCAACTTCTTGTATCATTCAGAGTCCGATTTTGTCGATGGAGCAGCCATGAAGACTGACATTCACCCCAAGTACGCCGAAATGACCGTCAAGTGCTCGTGCGGCAACGTGTTCACCACGGGTTCCACCAAGGGTGGCGACTTCAACGTCGAGCTGTGCAACGAGTGCCACCCGTTCTTCACAGGCAAGCAGAAGCTGGTCGACACCGGTGGCCGCATCGAGCGGTTCAACAAGCGCTTCGGCGAGCGCAAGACCAAGTAGGAAGCCGCTCACCAGCGCATTTCCTCATCTCGTTTCGATGACCCGGTCCGATGACCGGGTCATCGTCATTTTTCCGGTCGTCGAAAGGGCGGCACGATGCCTCTGGCCTGGAGCGATACCGGTCTTGACGGAGGCCTGACTCAAGTCACCCGGCGTGGCGGTCGATGGTTGTGGAACTTCTGATCCACCCATCCCCGCACCGACTGACGAGGAGGCACCGTGGCCGATTCCGCCGATATCGCCCATCTGTTGCGCCGAACCGAATTCGTGGTCAAGCCGGCCCGCCTGGCCGAGCTGACTGCGCTGGCCACCCGTGAACAAGCCGTCGACAACGTGCTGGACTTCACCGCCAACGGCAACCCCCAGCTACCCGCAAACCTGCTCTACCACGACGACAACAACGGCTGGGAACAGTTTGTGTTCGCGTACGACTGGTGGATCGACAACATGCGCACGCGCCCACGGCCGCTGCAGGAGAAGATGACCCTGTTCTGGCACGGGCACTTCACCAGCTCGTGGTTCGATGGCATCGGCCGCACCGACCACATGATGCATCAGAACCAGCTGTACCGGAACATGGCAGTCGGCAACTTCTTGACGCTGACGCAGGCGATGTCGCTGGAGCCGGCGATGCTCGTGTACCTGAACAATGCGGACAACCGTCAGGGGTCACCCAACCAGAACTTCGCCCGCGAGCTGATGGAGCTGTTCACACTCGGCGTCGGCAACTACACCGAGGATGATGTGGAAGCGGCAGCCCGGGCGTGGACCGGCCACAACGCCGATTGGCCGGCGTATCAGTACCAGTTCTTCCTCAACCGCCACGACACCTACACCAAGACCTTCTTCGGCACCACGAAGAACTGGGATGGCCCCGACATCATCAACGAGATACTGCGCGACAACACGGCCAAGCGGCTGGTCGCCGCCCGTTACATCACCAAGAAGCTGTGGGACTTCTTCGCGTATCCCGGTGGCGCGGCGAACATCATCAACGAGTTGGCCGACGTGTTCATTGCCGCGAACCTGGAGATCAAGCCGTTGATGGCGGCGCTGCTGAAGCGGCCAGAGTTCTACTCGACCACAGCCAGGCAAGGCTTGGTACGCACGCCCACCGAGTGGCTGGTTGCGCTGACCTACTACACGGGAATCCCGTCGTCGGAGTTCGGTGGCTCTTGGATGGGCGACCGCATGGGGCAGTCCCTGTACAACCCCCCGAACGTCGCCGGTTGGAAGCACAACGCGTACTGGATGAACACCAGCTCGCTGAGCGCCCGTGCAGACATCGCTCGCGGTGTCACGTGGCGGCTGCGCGACCGGAACGGCGTCGCCAGCGCGATCGGTGGGTTCGACAACCTGCACGACCTGTCGGTTGCCGCAGCGGTCGACTACGTCGCGAACTACTTCGGCCTGACCCTCAGCTCCACATCGCGAAACGCGCTGATCAGCGCGCATCAGGCCGAGCGTTCGGCACAGAACTACGAGAGCTGGTGGGCCCCCACCAACTTGCTGACGATGACCATGCTGGCCCCCGAGTTCCACATGGCCTGACGGCCGCCCACCATCTCGACCAACTTCGAATCACGACCACCTTCGAATCACGACCACCGAATCGCGACAGCCGAATCCAGGAGAGCCGACCGATGCTCGATCAAGACATCTCAACCGCAGACGCACTTCGATTGCTGTCGCGGCTGGACAACGATCCCGATGTGCCCGGACCGTCGGGATGGACGCGCCGCAGCTTTCTGCAGGCAGTGGGCATGGGCGTTGCCGGAGGCGCGTTGGTCGGAACACTGGGCGAGTCGCTGATTCCTGGCGATGTGCGCGATGCGTTTGCCGGTGCGCCCATCGGGCCGAACGACGGCATCGTGATCACGATCATGATGTACGGCGGCAACGATGGCTTGAACACCGTGGTGCCGTACGGCAACGGTCTGTACTACGACCAGCGCGCCAACATCGCGATCCCGCAGAATCAGGTGCTGGCCATCAACAACAACATCGGGCTGCACCCGAATCTGCCGTACATCCGCTCGTTGTTCGGCAGCGGCCAGGTGGCCGTGGTGCAGGGGGTCGGCTATCCAGATCCGGACCTGTCGCACTTCACATCGATGGCCATCTGGATGAACGCAAAGTTCACTCCCGGTCCGGCGTCCAGTGGTTGGATCGGTCGTTGGCTGGACGGCCAGTCGGCTGCGGTAGCAGAACTGGGCGCAGCATGCATCGACTCGTCAGTGCCTCTGCATCTGCTGGGTGTGAATCGCCGCGCCGTCGGCATCTCGCCGTGGGGCGACATGTTCGGCGCCGAGACCGAGCCCACCGATCTGCGCATGTACGCAGGCCTGAAGGCGATGGCTGGGTCGGCCGGGCGCGGTCAGTGGCACGACATGTTCGCGTCGACGGTCAAGACGCAACTGGACTTGGCCCACGAGGTGTCGCCCGTGTTCGCAGAGGCGTTGCCCGACAACGACTTCGAGCGAAAGATGACCCTGGCGGCGCGACTGATCAACGCCAACGTCGGGCTGCGCTTCATCGACGTCAGCCTGGACGGATTCGACACGCACGACGACCAGCAGGGAACACATCCCGGCCTGATGGCCGAGCTGGACCAAGCCATCCAGACCTTCTACGGCCTGTTGTCGCCTGCATTCCGCGACCGCGTCACGATCATGACCATGTCCGAGTTCGGTCGCACGTCGTTCTCGAACACCTCGGGTGGCACCGATCACGGCACAGCCAACAACATGTTCATCATCGGTTCACGGGTGAAGGGTGGCCTGTACGGACTGCAGCCGTCGCTGGCCGGGTTGGAGCAGTGGGACCGGCTGGAACACCACGTCGACTTCCGCTCGGTCATCGGCACCGTGCTGGACAGTTGGATGGGCGGCGGCGGCAGCACGATCTTGAGCGGCAACTTCGAGAACCTTGGATTCTTCAGTGGCGGACCCGGCGCGGTCGGCGGTGGTGGCGGTCCTGTGATCGTCCTACCGCCGGCTGCTGCCAGCGGCTTCGTTGCCATGCCACCGCTGCGGGTGTTCGACACCCGTGACGGCACGGGCGGGCGCAGTTGGGCGCTGTCGCAGGCCGAGACGTGGTCGTTCACCCTGGCCGGCCAATTCGGCATTCCCAGCGAGGCCGTTGCAGTTGCAGTCAACCTGACATCGGTCGATGCGACGGCGCCCACGTTCGTCACGGTGTACCCCAACGGTGAGGCCCGGCCGTTCTCGTCGAACCTGAATCCAGTGCCGGGCGCAGCGATCCCCAATCTGGTGCTGGCTCGAGTGGGCGTCGGCGGCGCTGTCAACATCTTCAACAACACGGGCAGCGTGCATCTGGTTGCCGATGTGGTCGGCTACTTCAGCCCCGGCAGCAACATCGGCCTCGAGCCGCTGTCGCCCGACCGGTTGTTGGACACCCGTAGCGGCATCGGCGGTTTTACCGGTGCGATCGGTCCGGGTCAATCGATCGACCTGCAGGTGACCGGCGTCGGCGGTGTCTCGGGCGCGGCGACCGCTGTGGCGTTGAACATCACTGCGACCGAGCCGACCGCCGGCAGCTTCCTGACCGTCTGGCCCACAGGTCAGGACCGTCCACTGGCATCCAGCGTCAACATGGTGCCCAGGCAGACCGTGCCGAACATGGTGCTGTCGCAAGTGGGCGCCGGCGGCAAGGTCAGCATCTACAACAACTCGGGCAGCACGCATGTGGTCGTCGATGTACTGGGCTGCTTCTCTGCCGGAGCACCGGCGAAGTTCATCACGGTGTCGCCCTCCAGGGTGCTGGACACCCGCGAGGGCGTTGGCGCCGCCCAGGCGCGGCTGACGCGAGGCGCGTTGCAGTTGTCGCTGGCCGGCCGCTTGGGCATTCCCGCGTCAGGCGTGACAGCGGTGATCTTGAACGTCACCGTGGTACAGCCCAGCGACGGCACCTTCGTTACCGTGTTTCCTTCGGGAACCGAGCGACCGCTGGCATCGAACCTGAACGCCAGCGTCGGCCAGGTGGTGCCCAACATGGTCTTGGCGCGCCTGGGCCCTGACGGCTCGGCGATGATCTACAACAACAGCGGCGACGTCGATCTGGTCGCCGACGTGATGGGGTACTTCATCGGCTGAGCACCGTTCGGGCCGGCCGCGCTGGTGATGCCTGTGCCAGGGACGCCTCGCCGGTCTCGGTCGTCGGCGCGCCGATAGCCTGCGGTCGATGTCTTCGGTGATCGATCCTGCACGGCGCGCTGCGCTGGTCGGCGCGCAACTGGCCGCGCTGCTTGCAGATCATGGCGGGGTGCCGGTTGACCCTCCGGTCGGCGTCGGAACGGGTGCTGCGGCAATCGATCAGCACGGAACAGCATGGGTGTTGGCCGGCGATCGACCCGAACGCAGCCTGGGCGCCGCACTGGCTTGGGGGGTGCGTCGGGATGCGTCGTCGATCCATCTGATCGCGCCGTCGGGTACCGGCCTGCTGGCGCGACGTGCCGCGGGCCTGGCCATGCCCATCCGCATATCGCATCTGGAGGGACGAACGCTGATCGATGCCGTTGCCGAGCCGTTGCCGGTTGCCGATCAAGTTCCCATGGCGCATCGCCAGTTCGCCGCCGACATCGTCGCCGGCGGTGCGGTGCCGGTGGAAGAACATGGCGTGTTGGCCGGCGAGGTGGCCGGGCTCGAGGTCTGCCGCGTGGTCGACGACGCCGACACCGGTGCCGTCAGGCTTGCGGTCGGCGTGGGCGCTCACGACCGCGAAACGTTCCAGGTGCTGCACGGCGATCGTCCTACGGTCGAGGCGTTGACCGACGTGGTCCAGTTCGTGTCGCGACACCGGGTGGGGGCCGCGCCACATCCCTTGCAGCAGTTGGCTGCCAGCCGATTCCTCAGGCATCGGTTGGTCGCGCAACCCGCCCTGATCGGCATGGGTCATCTGGCGTTGGTCGAACCGCCTCTGCCTCGCGCCAATCTCAAGGACGAGGTGCCGTGCGTTGCATACAGCGCCGCCGACGACACGTTGGTCGTATGCACGCATGGCGTCGACCTCGATGCCGTGCCGTTCGCGTGCGATGCACTCCAGGCTCATCCAGCGCGGGCGTGCATCATCGTGGCACCTCACCGAGACGTCATCGAGGTGCAACAGCGCATGGCGGCAATGGTGTCGGTGCCCACACGCTTTGTCGGTGTTGCGCCGACCGAGGCGACATGATTCAACGACTGGCCGGCATCGACGACGAGTACCGGTTGCTCGAAACCAGCCTGGGTGATCCCGAACTGTTGGCCGATCCGGCTCGTTTGCGGGTTGCATCCAAGCGCTACAAGGACATGACCCCACTGGTCGAGGCGTTGCGTCGGCATCGCGCCCGGCAGATCGACCTGGATGCCACACGAGAGCTGGTCAATGCGGCGGCAGGCGACGACCGCGAGCTGTGGCGTGCCGAACTGGTCGCGGTCGAAGACGAAGTCGCCCAGCTCGAAGACCAGATTCGCACGTTGATGCTGCCCAAGGATCCACACGAAGGCCGCGCGGTGATCATGGAGATCAGGGGCGCCGAAGGTGGCGAGGAAGCGAACCTGTTCGCCCGAGATCTGTTCGACATGTATCAGGGCTACGCGAACCGCGAGGGCTGGAAGTTCGAAGTGCTGTCCAGTGATGCCAGCGGGCTGGGCGGCCTGAACCAGGTCACCCTGGTGGTTCGTGGCGACACCGCGTGGAGCCACCTGAAGTTCGAGGGTGGCACGCACCGCGTGCAACGGGTGCCGGTCACCGAGAGCCAGGGTCGTATCCACACATCGTCGGCCACGGTGCTGGCCATGCCCGAGGCCGACGAGGTCGAGTTCGAGATCGACGAGCGCGACCTGGATGTTGATGTGTACCGCAGCAGCGGCGCCGGTGGGCAAAGCGTCAACACCACCGACTCGGCGGTGCGCATCACCCACAGACCTACGGGGGTCGTGGTCACGATGCAAGACGAGCGCAGCCAGTTGCAGAACAAGGCACGGGCAATGCAGGTGCTACGGGCGCGACTGGTGCAGTTGGCCCAGGACCAACACGACGCAGCGATGTCGGTCGAGCGTCGATCGCAGGTCGGTGGCGGTGGACGCGGCGAGAAGATCCGCACGTACAACTTCAAGGAGAACCGCGTCACCGATCACCGCATCGGCTTCACCATCTACCGCCTGGCCGATGTGTTGGCCGGCGATCTGAGCGATGTGGCCGACGCGCTGATCGCCGACGAGCGGGCCCGCCAGTTGGCCACCGGCGATTGAGGAGCAGCGGTGGGTCGTGTCGATCAGCCGAACGAGGGAACCATCAGCTGGCGGCGGTTGTGGGCCGACACCGAACCACTGGTGGGTGGACGCGCGATTGCCCGCTGGATCTGCGAAGAGGCCAGTGGGCTGGACGGTGACGAGTTCCTGGAAGCGCTCGACGATCCAGCCACTGAACGCACGGTGCATCACCTCGACGCCATGGTGCAGCGAGTACGCGACGGCGAGCCGGTGCAATACGTACTGGGGCGATGGGCGTTTCGCCACCTCGACCTGATGGTCGATCGGCGCGTCCTGATTCCGCGTCCCGAAACCGAACAGTTGGTCGAGCTGGCTCTTGCCCGTGTGCGCTCGATCGCAGCCCCCCGGCTGTGCGCCGACTTGGGTACCGGCAGCGGAGCAATCGGCCTGTCGCTGGCGGCCGAACTGCCGTTGGACGCAACCACCGTGTGGTTGACCGACGTGTCGGCCGATGCGATCGACGTGGCCCGCGCGAATGCGATCGGGGTGGGCCGAAAGGCAGTCAACGTGCGCTTCGGTGTGGGATCGTGGTTCGACGCGCTGCCCGACGACCTGCGTGGTCGGTTGCATCTGATCGTGGCGAATCCTCCTTACATCGCCGCCGACGATCCGGAGGTCGAGGTGTCAGTGCACCAATGGGAACCGGCGCACGCGCTGTTCGCCGGAACCGACGGGCTGGATGCGGTGCGCCAGATCGCTGCCGATGCGGCCCAATGGCTGGCGCCGGGCGGATGGCTGCTGCTGGAGATCGGCCATCGGCAGGGGCCCCAGGTCGCAGCCGTGCTGACCGATGCCCAGTTGCGCGACGTGACGATTCACCCCGACCTGACCGGGCGCCAGCGTTTCGCGATCGCCAGGGCAGCCGACGGCTGAACGCCCGAACTCCTGGTCAGTCGAACCGGGCCGCCACTTGCGCCAGCAGTGCTTCCTCGGCGGGGCTGATGTCGCGATCGACCGTGGCCACGTCGCGTGCCGCCGAGAACAGCGCCTGGCGCAGCACGCTGCTGGTGATGCGAGCATCGATGTCGTCCAGCAATGCATCGACGGTGTCGTCGGTCAGCGCGCTGCGAACGATCGCAAACGCCTGGCCCTTGTACTGATCGAACGAGAACGTGTCGGTTTCGAAACCCGATTCCTCGCTGATGGTCCGAATCTCGTCCAGCTCGCCGCCGTTCACGTGCCGATCGGCAACCATCATCAGCAACAGCAACTCGATCGCAGCCTCGTGCTCGCGCTGCGCCGTTGCGTGCACCGAAATGTGGGCGTACAGATCACTCAGCTGTTGGTTCATCGATCGTCAGTCTTGCCGCTGTGAGTCGAGGTGCGAAACCGGCGGGCAGATCAATTGATTCGGTCGGCCAGATCAAGCTGTTCGGTCGGGAAGGCTGCGCCTTAGGAAGTCGAGCTGGTGCAACAAGAGGTTCTCGGCAACGACTTCCTGCGGCGTCATGTGCGACACGCCCGCCAGGGCCAGCAGTTCGTGGGGTTTGCCGGCGGCGAGCAACGCCGACGACAGCTGCAGGCTGTGCGCAGCGACCACGTTGTCGTCGGCCAGACCGTGGATCAACAACAGCGGCCGGGTGAGCTGGTGGGCCAGTGGCAACAAGCTGGTTCGAGCGTACGGAGCGGCATCGACCGTGGGATCGCCCAGATAGCGCTCGGTGTAGTGGGTGTCGTACAGGCGCCACTCGGTGACTGGCGCGCCCGCGATGGCGGCATGGAACACGTCGGGCCGCTGCAGCACGGCGAGCGCGGCGAGGTATCCACCGAAGCTCCAGCCGCGGATGGCGACGCGGCTCAGATCCAACTCGGGATGCCGTTCGGCGGCCTGGTGCAGCGCGGCGATCTGGTCGTCCAGCACGACCGTGGCCAGGTCGCCGTGCACCGACCGCTCCCACTCTGTACCGCGTCCGGGGGTGCCTCGGCCATCCACGACCACAACAGCGAAACCCTGATCGGCGAACCACTGCGAACTGAGGTACGCATTGTGCGATGCCACCACGCGCTGGCCGTGTGGACCGCCGTACGGGTCCAGCAGCACCGGCAACTTGGTGCCCGGGTCGCCATGCGGCAGCAACACTGCGGTGGCCAAACGACGTTCGCCGAGTTCGTGCAACGTCACGTTGGGACGAACCAGCGGGCGCTCGGCACACGATGCGATGGGCACCCGCCCCGGGGCGCCGGTGGTGGACCCGGGTAGCAGCAACGACGTCGCACGAACGACCGATGGAACTCCGGCCGACACGGTGTGGACGCCGTCGATCTGCGTGAGCTGGCTGGTCGACAGGCCATCCCAGCGGTACACGTGTTGAACCGTGGCATCGCCGATCGGGTTGCCCAGGAACGTCAGGTCGGCACCGGCGTGCGCCAGCGAGCGGACTTGCACCTCGTGTGGCGTGACATCGACGCCATCCACCAACAGGCACCGGCGACCGTTGCGATCGGCTGCCACCACCAGCCGCCCATCGTCCAACACGGCGGGGCTGCCTGGGACCAGCTCGACCCAACGATCGTCGGTGTCGGTGAACAACGCCGCCGTGTCGCCGGTGACGGCGTTGGCTTCCAGCACGACCAGTGTCCGTTGGTCACGCGACTGCACCGAAAACAGCAGGCGCTCGCGATCCCACCACTTCACGGTGGCCAAGTACGGATACGCATCGCGGTCCCATGCCACCTCGACGCTGCCGCCGTCCAGTGCCATCACGTGCAGCGACACGTCGGGATTCGCGGTGCCCGCCGACGGGTACCGCAACACGGTTGCAGGCGTGCGCGGATCGGCCGGGTCGCCGATGTACCACTGTTGCACGGGACGGTTGTCCACGCGACACGCGGCGATCGCAGTGCCGTCAGGGCTCCACCAGAACCCGCTGAACCGGTGCATCTCCTCGGCGGCGACGAAGTCGGCGCTGCCCCACGTGACATCGGGATCTGTGTCGCCCGCCAACTCCCAACTGCTGCCGTCCAGTTCGGCGATGCGCAATCGGTTGCCGCTGACGTATGCCAATCGACGCGCCAATGGATCGGGGTTCGGGTCGAACACCGGACCGTCGACCCGCAGTTCGCGAGCGGCGCCACTGACCAACCCGGCTACGAACAGCCGACCGGACAGGGTGAACGCGGCAACCGAGACTGCCTGATCAGTGGCGAACGACGTGATACCTCCAGCATTTTCGCGCATGCGTTCGCGTCGTGACTTCTCTTCGGGCGGCAGGTCATCGTCGGCACCGGTCGTGCCGCCGCCCGCCGCCAGCAGCACAAGCGGGTCGGCGACCAGTTGCTCGGAACCGTCGATCAGGGTCTGCTTCCACAGGCAGTTGACCGGATCGTCGCCGGCACGGCTGCGCAGGAACACTGCCCGCTCACCGTCTGGCGAGACGGTGACGTTGCGCGGTTCACCCAGCGTGAACCGCTGCGTTCGTGCGTACTGGCGGGGGAACGTGTCGGTCATCGGCCGTGACCGTATCTCAGCCAGATGGTGCCCGGCCCGGCGACGGAAGGGGTTCCCATCAGCCGGAAGGAACCACCAGGATCTTGGCGTGTTCGTCGGGGTCGCCGAGGTCGTTGAACGCCTGCGGTACGCCGTCGATGTCGACCGTGCCGGTCAGCCAGGGTGTCAGGTCGACCTTGCCTTCCGCAATTGCATGCAACGAGTCGTTGAACTCGACCGGCGTGTATGCCAGTGCGAACTGGATGTTCAACTCCCGACTGATGCCCACCAACGGATGCAGCCGATCCTCTTGCATGCACACTCCGACGACCAGGATGCGAGCGTCCTTGGGTGCCATGCGCATCGCCTGCTCGATCATGCCCGGCACACCGACCGCCTCGAAGATCACCAGGGGGCGCATGCCATCGGCCTTCCGCCACGCTTCGATGGCGGGCACCTCGCGTGGATCCACCACAACATCGGCGCCCAACTGCTCGGCCAGCTGCCGGCGCTTCGGCGAGAAGTCGGCGGCGATGATCGGGCCGATGCCCTTCATCCGCAACTCGGCGATGCACGCCAGGCCCACAGGGCCCAGCCCGATCACCAGGGCGGCGTCGCCGCCGGTGATACGACTCTTGGCCACAGCGTGTACGCCCACAGCCAACGGTTCGGTCAACGCGGCAATGTGCGAAGGCAGGCCGGTGGGCACCTTGATGGCCAGCAGCTCGTTCATGACCATCATCTCGGCGTACCCGCCGTTGTATGCGTTCGAGAAACCGAGGGCGTGCACGCCGTTCGGATCGAAGGCCATCGGCATGCCGACGACGACATCGCCAACGGCCAGGTTGTCGCATCCTGCGCCCAGCTCCAGCACTTCGCAGCAGAACTCGTGGCCCATGACCGTGTCGCGCATGGGGTCGAACATGATCGGCGCCATCGGGTCGGGCGGGCGGCCGACGGCCAGCTCGTCGGCCAGCTTGCGGCTCTCTTCGCCATGGACCAGCAGATGCAGGTCACTGCCGCAGATGCCGCAGGCCAGCACCTTGGTCAACACCTGGCCGGGGCCCGGCGTCGGATCGGGAACGTCGTCGACCCGCAGTTGCCAATCACGCATCACAGCAGCACGCATGGGCCCGACCTTACGGGGACACGATGCGCTCTGTGGATCGAAGACAGCGCGTCAGTGGCTGAAGTGGGCGATGGCCTGGTTGATGACTGCGAACCCGGCATCGGCATCGATGGATGTCATCAGTGTGCAGGTGGGCGCTGGGCGGCCGAGTTGATGGCGCTGGTCGATCACGGTCATGCCTCGTGTGTGCGCGCCGCTGGTTTCGACCACCACGTGCACTCGCTGCTGCTGGAACAGT
>JANNFQ010000688.1:0-2261 GCA_031380045.1 Acidimicrobiaceae bacterium | reverse complement strand
GAACCTCGTGACCGACCGGATGCGTGCCCGAACTCGCGTGCGACGCCTGGGGAAACGCCTGATGGCCCGTGGGCAGGGGACGATCGGCGACACGTCGGAGTCGATGTGGGATCAAACATTCTGGGCCGAGGTCGCTGCACTGCCTATACGCCGACGCAATGCAACCGTGCTGTTCTACGTGGTCGACCTGTCGATCGCTGAGATCGCGGACATTCTGCAGGTTGCCGAAGGAACCGTGAAGTCGGATCTGTCGCGAGCCCGCGAGCATCTACGACGGCGGTTGGCTGCGGGGGAGTCGTGAACGACTTCGACGCTCGCGCTCGCGCTGCCGCGGATCGCGTCCGTCGGCGCGCTGCTGAGATCGCAGTCGACGTCGATCTGTTCGGCGCAGGCGGGCACCGCAACATCGCGGGCCGCCGAGCGCTCGCCGTGTGCGTCGTTGCCCTTGTTGGCGTCGTCGGCGTCGGCACGTGGGCGGTGCTCGACAACGACGCCACTCGGCAGCTGGCAACCGACCGAACAACGGTGTCCGAGCGCACCGACACCGAGGTCCCCTCGTCGGCGATCGATGCAGAACCGGGTCCGCCGACGAGCACCGGCGCCTCGGCCCCCATCACGTCGACCGTGGTGACTCCGACGCCAATTCCCGTCATCGAACGGCCGATGGTGGCCGCATCGGTCTGCGCCGCCACGTCGACACGTCAGTTCGGGATCGAGGACGACACGCTGTACCTGTTCGCAATCTCACGAGAAGCGCCGATCCCGATCCAGATCATCGGGGATCGCAGTGGAGGCCCGGCAGCGCCGTTCGCGCTGGTCGAACGCTTCTTCGACCCGTCGTCCATGCGTCAGGCCGGCGGGACGGCCCAAGTGTTCGCCAATGGCAATGGTGAAGCCCGCTGGGATCTGGCCGACGGCAGCCAGGGCTACGCCAGGTCGAGGGGGTTCGACCAGGCCACCCTGGAAGCGATCGTGCAGCGCCTGTCCCCGCGCGCTGCAGACGCGGCGATACCTGGCTTCGACTTCGCCGACGGCCTGGGTGCGACGACAGGTCTGATGTTGCTGCATGAACGCCTGAACACACATGTCACCGGCCACCTCTCGGCAATGGAATGCCATGTTCCGCAGAGCGACGGCGTCTACCGGATCAGCAGTCTCCGCGGCGATCCAGTCTTCGTGTATGCCGGGGTGATCGACCGACCCGTGCCACTGGAAGTCGGCTTCATCGACGACACGGTGATCGTGATCGACGGCACTGCCGATCCCGCCGCCCCGACAGTTGCGGATGTGTTCGACGCCGACGTCGGGTCCTGGGATGACATCCCCGTCTCGACGAGCCCCGTCGAGCCCGGCGACACACCTCCTACGGCGACAGGCGATTGATGTCGCGCGGAAACAACGTGACCTGCCGAACGTTCGGCACGCCCACCATCTTCGGCGTCTGGACCTCGGTGGAGCCCAATCCGTCCAGCGTGGAACGGAAGCCGGCCATCGATGCGGCTGCGATCGACCAACCCGCGCGAATACGCGGATGGTGCAACGACACCGCGGCGTGATCCAACCAGCGATGGCAGCTGTGCGTTCAACACCGGCCGACGGAGCTCGAACGGCGGCGCCTCCAATGGTTGGGCAATGACGGCGTACGGCAGCGGCAGCTGACGCGCTGCGTCAGGCGGCAGGAGTGGCGGCTGGAGTGAGCGACCAGCGGATCAGTTGCGTGATCGCCTGACCGGCAGGACGCACCAGCATCGTTTCGCTGAACGGCAACAGCGGCAGCCGCAGTGGCCATCGTGTCCATGCGGGCAGCAGCGAGACCGCCGAGGCTGCCAACACCGTGTAGGGGGCGCGAGCCGCCAACGGCAGTGGTGGATCGATGAGCAAGAATCGGGCGGCGTCGCGGGCCTGACGAGTGCCGCTCAGTTCGGGCCGGAAGTCGGCGAACTCGCCGCGCAGCTCGGCCACCGTTCGCGGAGGATCGTTGACACCCAATGCGCCAGCCACCACGGCGGCATCGCGCACGTACTGATCGGCTGCCTGCGGCGTGAGTTCGGCTGATCCGTAGCGGCGATATGCCACCAAGAAGCTGTCGACCTCGCAGATGTGCACCCATCGCAGCAAATGCGGATTGTTGGCCGAGTACGCCCGGCCGTCGGGCGCGACGCCGTGTACCCGCTGGTGCACCGCCCGAACGCGGTCGACGGCGCTCTGTGCCACGGCGGTGGGTCCGAAGGTTGTGGCGGCCAAGAACTGGGCGGTGCGTT
>JANNFQ010000685.1:0-12040 GCA_031380045.1 Acidimicrobiaceae bacterium | reverse complement strand
ACCCATATAGTTCAAGGGTTTCGTGTCCATGCTGACCACGAAGCACCGTCATCGAGACCATCATCCAAGCACACCCCACCCAACCGTCACAGGCCCGCGAGCACAGCGAATTGGATTGCAACCGGCCGACAATCGTCTGCTGGTCGCCTCTCTAGACCTGAGCGGATTGGTGCCGCCGAATCGCTTCGGAACGCCGCTCGACATGGGCGCCGCAGGCCTGTTCCTGTGCTCGCCTGCGACCAGTTGGATCAGCGGCGAGACCCTGCGGGTCAACGGCGGCGCACACCACGGCCAGCGGCGCACTTCTGGACGACCACTACTCGACGACCCCTGCTGGACGACCACTACTGGACGAACGGTGCCAGCCGGGTCATCAGTCGGCCTTGCACCGGCCAGTCGGCCAGGAACGCGTTGTAGGCCAGATGCGCCAACCCGATGTGCAGGGCGATGGCGTGCAGGCGTTCATCCAGTTGCGGCACGCTTCGACCGGTGCGGGCGAGGTGCTCGCGGAATCGACCGACGATGTCCATCGGTTCCAAGGCGGGATACCACGGCGACCAGAACCAGATCCACGCGATGTCGTACAACTGGTCGCCGTACATCGAGCAACCCCAATCGAAGACACCCGCGACACTGGAGCCCGCCACCACAACGTTGCGGTTGATCAGATCGCCGTGGATCAAGCACCGGCGGATCGGTTGGAGGTCGGCGAGCACTGCGCGCAGTCGGACGAGCGTCGCGTCGAACATCGCCGCGCCGGCAGGCGATGTGTCCAGTGCGGCGCGCCATCCGTGAGTGCGCCGGGCTGGTGAATCGACGGCGATGTCCAGCAGGAACTCTGGCCAGCCGGCGAAAGGCGCGTTTCCATCGCTACCCCAATCGCCGAACCCGGTGGTCGTCGACAGATCGGCATCGTGCATCGCATCGATGCAAGCGAACAGCGACGGCAGCACGGCACGCCAGCCGGCCTCGTCGAGATGCTCGAGGAACTCGCCCCGACAGCGCTGGCTGATCGCGAAGTGTTCGCGACTGCCAGTGCCTGCGAGCGGCCCGACATCGACACATCTCGGTACCGGCAAGCACGGACCGGCAAAGCGTGACGCACGTTGATCCTTCGCGAAGTCGTCGAGCTGCCGTCCGAACCGTACGACCAACTCCTGACCGTCGACCACGTAGCCGTAGCACCGCGACCACGCGCCCTCCCCCACCAATTCGACGTTCTCCACACGTTGGGAGTACCGCTGGCCGAGGAACGATCGGGCGCCGCGCAGGTCGATCTCGGACGGCGCCACGGCGACAGCTTCTCACCTGCATGCAGGGCGGGGCCGACATTGGCGGCGATCATCGGTAGCCTCGTGGGCCGTGAATAACATGAAGAATCGTCTCCAGGCGCTGTCGCTGCTCGACCGTGCGCTCCTTGCCATGACCGACGCCGAACTCGACGCGCTCGTGGCCTCGCTGCCCGACGACCACCGGCAGGCAATCGACCGGTTGTCGGGTGCTCGCGACGACAGCGGATTCGAAGATCCGGCTGCGCGCATCGTGGCCCTTCGATCGACCGTGGCCCGCGGGCGCATGACCGGTGTGCTCGAGCAGCTCACCACCGTGCTGACCGACGCGTGCCTGGCCGATTGCATCGAGCAGCTGGGCGATGCGAGCGACAATCCCACCGAGGACGACCTGGCCGAGGTCACGCCGGGTCTCATCGAGCGGCACGGGCTGGCCACGGTCCGCCTGACCTTGGCCACCTCGATCGCCGGCGAAGCAGCGGCGTCAGTCGTACTGACGCGGCTACTGAAGCACGATGAGGTCCTGGCACTGCCGGCGCGAGAGGTCGAGCCGACCGCCCCCGTGGTACTGGCCCGCGAGGCCGACGATGACACCAAGGCTCGCCGAAAGGCCGCGAAAGAACGCAAGCAGGCCGAGTCACGCCTGCGCCGCGAGCAGCAAGCTCGCGCCCGCAACCGTGTCTGATCCGATTTCTGCAATTCGGGTCAGGCGTGTACCCCGGCAATGACCCGCTTCTCGTGATCCAGCAGCCATGCCTTCGATTCGAGTCCGCCACCGAACCCGGTCAGTGAGCCGTCGGAACCGACCACACGATGACACGGCACGATGATGCCGATGGGGTTCTTGCCGTTGGCGGCGCCCACGGCGCGCGACTTGTTGACGTCGCCCAGGGTGCGCGCCTGATGCGCGTAGCTGACGGTCTGGCCGTACGGAATGGTGCGCAGCATCATCCACGCTGATTGCTGGAATGGCGTGCCCTGGGGATCCAGCGGCAGGTCGAACTCGGTGCGTTCGCCTCCGAAGTACTCCTCCAGCTGCGAGACGGCCTCGGCCAGCAGTGCGTCACGACGCTGGGCCGAACCGCTTGACGGCACGCCGGCATCCGGCGCCTTCTTCGACGTGTGATCCTGATCGTTCCACCGGACGAAACGGATGCCGTCGTCGGTCGCACCGATGGTCAGTTCGCCGACCGGTGATGGCATGGATGTGATGGACGTGATGCTCGACATGTTGATGTCCTTCATTTCGAAGTGATGGTTGCGAGGTGGGGTGCACCGTTCGGCGCAACGGCGGGTATCGGTGTCAGGCTGTTCCACAGATGATGGAGTGCGTACGAGCGCCATGGGCTGAAGCGCTGCGCCAACGCAGCTGCCGCCTTGGGCGAAGCGTCCACGCCCAGGCGGACCAGCGCATGGTGCACGCCGAGGTCGGTGGGCATGAACACATCGGGGTCGCCGAGGACTCGCATCAGCACGTACTGCGCAGTCCAGGGGCCAATGCCGGGCAGGCTCTGCAGCTGCGCCGAAAGCTGATCGCGGTCGGCCCCGAGACCGACGTCGACCCGCCCGTCGGCGATGGCAGTGCAGACCCCCACCAGCGACCGGCCACGACTGCGCGGCATGGGCAGTTCGGCAGGATCGAGCTGCGCCAGGTGCGCCGCCGACGGGAACAGCAGCCGCACCGATCCGTCGACGTTGGGCAGTGTGCCGGCACCGTCACCGACCATCGCCGCCAGCCGACCGGCAACGGTGGCGGCGCCCGACACCGAGACCTGCTGACCGATGATCGCGCGGACCAGCAGTTCGGTACCGTCGACACACCCGGGCGAGCGCAGCCCAGGACTGCGTCGCACCAGCGGGCCCAGCAGCGGATCGGCGCCCAGTTGACGATCGATCGAGGCTGGGTCGGCATCCAGGTCCAGCAACCGGCGGCAGCGCTGCACAGCCGTCTGCAGATCGGCGAGGGCATCGAGCCACAGTGTGCACGTGACGGCACCATCGCACGGGTGCAGCGCTACGACACCAGCGCCGTTCGGCAGGCGCAGCGAGCGGCGGTACACCTGGCCGTCCCACGACTCGATGCCTGGCACCACTCGCGCCCCCAGGAACGCGAACACCGACTGCGCGTCGAACGGTGGCCGCACGGGAAGTCGCAACGTGATCGATCCGGATGCCGGTTGGTCGCCGATCGATCGCCCGCGCCGCTCTCGTGTCTGTCGACGGCGACGCTGCTGGCGAAGGTCGCTGGGCGACGTGGCGAACACATCGCGGACGGTGTCGTTGAACTGGCGGACGCTGGAGAACCCGGCCGCAAAGGCGATGTCGGTCATCGCCATGTCGGTGGTCTCGATCAGGACACGCGCGGTCTGGGCGCGTTGGGCGCGGGCGATGGCCAACGGGCCGGCACCGAGCTCGTCGGTGATCAGGCGGTTCAGGTGCCGTTCGCTGTACCCCAACCGAGTCGACAGACCAACCACGCCATCGCGGTCGATGACGCCGTCGGCGATCAGTCGCATCGCCCGAGCGACGACGTCGGCGCGCGTGTTCCATTCGGGCGAGCCGGGCGATGCATCAGGACGGCAGCGCTTGCAGGCCCGAAACCCGCGCTGCTGTGCTGTTGCGGCCGCCGTGAAGAACGAGACGTTCTGACGCTTTGGCGTGGTGGCAGGACACGATGGGCGGCAGTAGATGCCGGTGGTGTGCACAGCGACCACGAACCAACCATCGAACCGGCTGTCGCGACTCTGCACCGCTCGATAGCACTGCTCGTCGTGCAGGCGAACGCCGACGTTGGCCTCGTGTGAGCCGCCATGCGTGTCGATTGCCTCAGGAGCTTCGAGGGCAACGGCGGAGGTGGGCACTGCCTCAGTGTGCCGGGACAGCGGCGAGATCGCTAGCGGAAATCGGACGGGCCCGTTCCCACGGGAGCAGCACCCGCCACAGCACCCACAGACCCACGATCGCCGAGACTGCACCGCCCAGGAATCCGCCTCGCTTGCCGCTGAGCTCGGCGACCGCGCCGAACAGAAGACCGCCGCATGCCGTGCCGATCTCGAAGAACATCGTGAACGTCGAGACGACCCGCGAGCGCTCGTGCGCCGGCACTGCGTTGACGGCGATGGTGGACAGCGCCGGATACAGGAACGACATGCCGACAGCGAGCACTGCGGTACCCGCGAACAGGCCGGCGGGCGTGGCCCACGCCGACATCAGCGTGAGACCGGCAGCCAGGCTGCACAGTGCGATCGACCCCGAACGCGCCAGGCCGATGCGATCGGGCAGCCGCGCACCCACCAGCCGGACGATCAGACACACCACGCTGTACACCAGGAACACGTACTTCGATCCATGCAGACCAACCGCCTGGGCATGGTCTGGCACGAACGCGTTGAAGGTGGCGAAGCCGCCCATGCCCAGCGCCAGCACGGCGCCTGGCCTGAGTGCGGCGCGGTGGAACCGTGGCAGGTCTGATGTGTCGGGCCGGTGCCCTTCTGGATGCACTGGCGGGCCACCCGGCAGGAGCAGCGCACATCCGGCTGCCGCGAGAGTGAAGATCGATGCCAGCCAGAAGCCGCGATCGAAGTTGCCATCGTGGATGACTGCCTCGCTGAGAATGGGGCCCAAGCCGATGCCCCCGAACACAGCGAGCGACAAGTAGCTGGTCGCTTCGGCGCGCCGATGGGCGGGGGCGAGATCGCTGATCATCGTGGCCGCACCCACAAAAACTGCTCCCTCGCCTGCGCCTGCCAGTGCCCGCAAAGGCATGAGGAACCACAGGTTGCCGGCCAGCGGAACCAACGCTGCAGCGCTGGATGCGGCGAGCGCGCCTCCGATCATGATCCTGCGCAGTCCGTACCGATCACTCCATCGGCCCAGCCACGGCCTGATCGCCACCGCGGCGATGCTGAACGCGGCGATGTTCAGACCGATGTGGAACTCGTTGCCCCCCAACTGCTCCTCGATCAGTCGTGGCAGCAGTGGTATCTGCAGACCCACGTACGTGAAGAACAGCAGCGTCACCAGCATCACGAGCAAGAAGCGACGGGTGACCAGCATCGAGCCAGTCTGGCCGGATCAGTCCAGCGCAGTCACATCGACGCCAACATCGAGCGTCTGCTCGGTTCGGGGGCCGATGACGACGCCGCGAACCGGGGTGACGTCGAAGTAGTCGCGACCCCACGCAACCGTGATGTGCCGCTGTGGCGGCACTTGGTCGTTGGTCGGGTCCAGGTCCAACCACCCGAACGACGGCGACCACACGCTGCACCACGCATGCGATGCATCGCTGCCCACCAGCTTCGATTGCCCGGGAGCGGGCAGCGTCTCGATGTACCCACTGACGTAGCGCGCCGCCAGACCGCGCGACCGAAAGCACGCCAACGCGAGGTGAGCGAAGTCTTGGCACACGCCTCGCCGAGCATGAATGACGGCGGCGAGCGGTGTGGAGATGGTGCTGAACTCGGAGTCGAACTTGAACTCATCGTGAATGCACGAACTGAGTGCGCGCACAACGTCGATCAGAGGACGACCCGGCTGGAAGATGTCGGCGACCAGTTCGTCGAGCTGCGGCAGCGCCGGTGTGGACGGCGTTGCCCCGATGAAGGGCCCCACCTCGACAGCGCGATCACCGCGAGCCGAGCGCACCACCTGCGCGGTTTCGTCCCACGTGGCGCCGGCAGACAGTCGCCGATCCTCGGGTGCCACCACGTCGATCGACACCACGCATCTGCTGACCACCGACAGGTGGTCGTGGGCATGGTGCACCCCGATGCGCAACACTCGATTCCCGAACGCGTCGACCTGCTCTTCTGATTCGTCGGGCTGCGGCTGCACGTCGACCGACGACGACTCGACGTGTTGGTGCGGTGTCTCGCGCGGCAACAGGTGCGCCACGGTGTACCCATCAGCCATCGGCGAGCCGTAGCTGTACTCGGTTCGGTGCACGACCGAAAACCGCACGGCACGCTCGGGTGATTCCGCAGCTGCCCCCTGTTGGTCGTTCATCGAGCGCCCATCACCATGGGGTTGACAGGGTCGGCGAACCACCGCTTCGACACCGCCGTGCTCAGCTCCAGCAACGGACCACGCACCCCCAACACCAGTGCATCGACCGACAACTGACGGCCTCCGGCCACTGCATCGTCGATGGGCACCAGTGCGCCCAGACTGGCGCGCTGCACCAGGTCGCCGCCTTCACGCCAGGCCAACGACGCCATGTGCTCGCGCAGACGGTCCAACTGAAAGGCCAGGCTGCGTGGGTTGGAATCGTCGTGCACCAGCAGATCGACCACTGCAGTGAGCTCGACGTCGCTGCGATACCGACGCCGATACGCCACCAAGCTCTCGTTGGTGGACAGCACCGACTCGGCCAGCGGCTGGAACGACAGCGCGTCGGCGGCCACGCCCATGCCCGCTTCGAGCGAACCGCACAACGCCAGCGCCCGCTCCAACCGACGACCCAGGTCGAGGAACCGCCATGCCGGACCGCGCACCGTGCTCTCCAGCGAAAGGCCGGCCAACGCGGCCAGGTCGACCAGCACGATGTCGAGATCGTCGGCCGCGGCATCGGCACCCAGCAGGTCGGCCCGGATGCGGGTCAGGCGGCCGAGCACGCGACCGGTGGTGGTCGACAGGAACTCGCGAACCGACGTGGCGGCCTGCACCAGTTCGGCGATGTGTGCGGCAAGCGTGGTCTGCGTGGACACCAGTTCGTGATGCAACCTGTCGACCGGCGGCACGTTCTCCATCTGCTGGTCGTCGGCCACGATCGATCGCGACTGCGCGGCGCGCAGCATTGACAACGCGCCGTGCGACCATCCGCCCGTGCCCAAGGCGACCAACGACGGGTCCTGCTGCAGCTGCCCCCCGATGACGCGAATCGTTCGGGCGGCCACCTCGGCGCGCTCGGCAGCACGACCCATCCAGAACAGTGAGTCGGCAGCACGCTTCGGCACCGAGCCTCCGAAGTCGACCTGCGGATGACTCATGATTCGTGGTGGCATCGCGACGGGAGGGCCGCCGACGATCCACACATCCTTGGCCAGCCGGGCCGTCGGGTTGGTGGGACGATCGCCTGCTGCCAGGACTCGACCCACGCCACCACGCATGACGGCAATGCCATCGGGCGAAGCGACCAGTTGCAGCCGCAGCACCACGCAGCCGGGCGCCAACGAATCGAGTCGGGCGCCTGCGTACACCGGCGTCGTGGCCAGCTGGTCGTCGGGGTCGAGCTGCGGCAGTTGCAACGTCTCGCCCAACAGCGTGGTCGCCACTGCAGGCAGGAACGCCGACATGGCCGATGTCTCGAGCAGATGTGTGCCGAAGGCATTGGCCAGCGCTACACCGCCGGCCTGCGCCGCCCACGTGATGGCGGGAATGCTGGATGGGCCGGAGCCGCGGGTGACCAGCGGATCCAACCGCTCGTCCTCGACGCGTCGATAGATGACATCGACCGGTTCGACCCCGTCGAGCGCGCGCAACCACACCCGGTTCTGGCGCACCACCAGATCGCCGCCCTCGGCCAGGTGAAATCCCATCTGCGTCGCCAGGTACGACTGCTCGACATACGTGGGATGCAGCGGGCCGCCGGTCAGCACGACCGTACGCGGGCTGCGCCGACCCAACGGCGATTGCGCCGTGATGCCCCGACGCAGCATGGCCGCGAACGACCCGATGGGCGCGGCGCCCGATCGGCGCACACCGTCGGGGGTCACCCTGGCCATGACCGATCGGTTCAGCAGCGCATAGCCCATGCCCGCCGGCGAGTCGATGAGATCCTGCACCACTCGCCATTCTCCCGACGCTGTTCGTGCGACGTCGAGCGCGTAGTGCACGATCCAGCGTCCGCCGGGAAGGGGCAGCAGCTGGATCGACGAGCCGAACGCCACTTGGGGCGGAATCGTGCCGGTGCGAATCACCTGTTGGTTGCCGGCCAGATCGACCAGCAGCGCCTCCAGGACCCGCATCCGTTGCATGGCGCCCGCAGCCAACTGATCGAAGTCGTCATGGGCCAGCACCAACGGGACCGGATCGATGCGCCACGGACGGCTGCCGGCATCACCGTCGCGGGCATCACTGTCGCGGGCATCACCGGGGCGGACATCGAACGTCAATTCGTGAATCAGGTGCCCGGCGCCCTCAGCGTCGAGCATGCGGTCCGCTTGCCGTTGACGTTCCAGCAGCTCGCCCGGCCTGGTTGCACCCAGCGATCGACCTACTTCGGACCACGTCGGGCGCAAGGTGCCATCGGGTGCGACTGCTTCGTCGAAGCGGTCGCGCGTCGGGACGTAGCCGCCTCGCCCCAGCATCACCGGTCCGACCGCACGAAGGCGTCGACGACGGCCATGTTGACCGCGGCGAGCGCAAGTTGCACCTCGTCCATCGCGGCATCCAGCGACGCGCCGTCGTCGGCGCGCGCCTGCAGGCCGGCGAGCACGTGATCCAGTTGGTCGACAGCAGGCAACGTGTGCTTCGAACGAGGCAGCCGAGTCAGCGCCTGGCGTACCCTGATCGCACAGCTGGCGACCGACCGCGGAAACTGCGGTTCCAGCAACAGGAACCGCACGGCACCGGCGCCGTCGATGGGACCGCGGGTGACCCGCTGATACATCTGCATCGCGCTGACCGACCGCAGCAGGCCCATCCATTGCACATCGTCGTGCACCTCGGCGACCGTCTGGTCGTCGTCGGGCAGCCGCGCCCAGCCCTCGGCCAGTAGCGCTGCGGCGCGGACTCCGACCACGCGGGTGGTCATGTCGGCGCGTTCCAGCGACTCGCCCAGCCGCCAGAACTCGTACGCCTCGTCGCGATTCATGACCGAGGTCATGACGCCGTCGAGTTGCTGCGCGTCGTTGATGACTCGACCCAAGAACCGCGCCCGGCTACGCCGCTCGACGCCGCCACCTGCGTTGGCGCCCACGTACAGATACATGTCGTTGACCGTCTGCCACGCCTCGCGGGGCAGCACCTCACGCGTCGTTCGCAGATTCTCGCGGGCGTTGACGACGCATGTGATCACGCTGCTGGGATTCGAAGTGTCGGCGACGAGATGACGCACGATGGGCATCTCATCGACGGTGTCGTAACGCTCGTCGAAGTCGACGCGGGTACCGGTGACTGCCAGCAGCGGCTCCCACGACGACATCGCGCTGGTGGGCATGTCGATGACCAACTCGGTGAAGCTGCGCACGATTCGTGCCGTGTCCTGTGCTCGTTCCAGGTACCGCGAGCCCCAGAACAAGTTGTCGGCCACGCGCGACAACAGCATCAGTCGGCCTCGACGATCCAGGTGTCCTTGCTGCCGCCGCCCTGCGACGAGTTGACGATCAGCGAACCCTCACGCAACGCCACACGTGTCAGGCCACCGGCACTGACGTAACTGGTGGCGCCCGTCAGGATGAACGGCCGCAGATCGACGTGGCGAGGCTGGATCTCGCCATCGCACAACGTGGGCACGGTGGACAGCGACAGGATGGGCTGGGCAACCCAGTTGCGCGGGTCGGATTCGATGAGGGCGATGTGCGCATCCAGTTCGCTGCGCGTGGCCCGATCGCCGATCAGCAGGCCGTAGCCGCCGCTCTCGTTGGCCGGCTTCACGACCAGTTGGTCGATGTGATCGATGACGTAGTTCTTCTCGTCCGGATACACACAGCGGTAGGTCGGCACGTTGGGGATCAGCGGTTCCTCGTCGAGGTAGTAGCGGATGATGTCGGGCACCCACGCATACACCACCTTGTCATCGGCCACGCCGGCGCCCGGCGCATTGGCGATGGCCACCGTGCCGGCCCGCCAGGCGCGCATCAGACCGGGCACACCCAACGTGCTGTCGGGCCGGAATGCCTCGGGGTCCATGAACAGGTCGTCGATGCGGCGATAGATCACGTGCACGCGCTCGCGGCCGCCGATGGTGCGCATGTAGACGCAGTCGTCGTCGCCCACCACCAGATCGGCGCCCTCGACCAGCGCAGCGCCCAACCGTTGCGCCAAGAACGAGTGCTCGAAGTAGGCCGAGTTGTAGATGCCGGGCGTCAACACCGCGATGGTCGGGTTGCTGATGCCGTCGGGGGCGATGGACACCAGCATGCGGTTCAGTTCGTCGGTGTACGCGTCAACGGGCAGGATGCTCTGGCGGGCGAACAGATCGGCGAACACTCGCTTCGAGATCGCGCGGTTCTCCAACACGTAGCTGACGCCACTGGGCACGCGCAGGTTGTCTTCCAACACGTACATGGTGCCGTCGGCGTCACGCACCAGATCGCTGCCCGAGATGTGCGCCCACACCCCGAACGCCGGGTTGACGCCGACGCACTCGGGGCGGAAGTTGACCGAGTGCTCCAACAGATCTGCGGGGAACACGCCGTCGCGGATGATCAGTTGCTCGTGGTACAGATCGTTGATGAAGTGGTTGATCGCAGTCAAGCGTTGCTTCAACCCCAGTTCGATGTGCCGCCACTCTGACGCGGCGATGACGCGGGGAATGATGTCGAATGGCCAGGCGCGGTCGATGCCCTTGCCGTCGGTGTAGACGGTGAAGGTGATGCCCATCGTCAAGATGTCGACCTCGGCCAAAGTCTGACGCTCTTGCAACTCGCTGTGCTCCAGCGCCTCGAGCTGGGCCAGCAGGGCGGCGGCGGCCGGACGCGGGCTGCCGTCGGCGGCGATCAGCTCGTCCCAGGTGTCGACTTGTGCGCGCACGTGTGCCATCGTCATCGCCCTACGTTCATCGAGCACCATGTCCGCATCGTGTCGACACTATGTCGCGCGCGTGCACACGCGTCCCCTCGCTGGCTCGCCGTTCCGGAAACTGGTCTCACCCGGACCTCAACCTGGCCAGACACCGTTCGCGCATAAACGGTCCGCGCTCCTGTGCGCTCGCGAGAACCGGTTCGCTTGAGTCTGTGTGAGCGCACAAACGTTCCGCGCTTCTGATCGCTCAACCAAATCCCGTACACACGTGCCACACAGCCGGCGGATGCGGCCGACGCCGGCACCGCGGCAACTAGATCCCAACCAAATCTGGGGTTCCCCTCACTGGGTGGCCTGCGGCTCCTTGGGGAGGCCGAGTACTCGTTCGCCCACGATGTTCCGCTGAATTTGGCTGGTTCCGCCCCAGATGGTCTCGCTGCGGCTGAAGAAGAAGGCGCTCATCATCGGGCTGACGGGGTAACCCTCGCGGGCCTTGTCTCGCGACGTGCCCGGCCACGAGCCTGCCGCTGAGTTGGTATCGACCAGCATTGACGAGGCCCCCTTGATGTCGAGCGCCAGTTCCATCGCTGCCTTGTGCATTTCTGTCCAGAACATCTTGTTGGTAGCGCCCAGTGCAGCCATCGATGGGTCCTTCACACCGGCGAGCGTGTTGGCCAGCGAACGCAGACCGTTGATACGCAGGATCTGGATCTTGGTGTAGTACTCCATCAGACGCTGGCGAATGCCAGCTTCTTCGATCGAGCCGTTGGCGGTGGCGTCGGCCACCATCAACTTGTATTCCTCCTCGAAGCGGCGGTAGCCGGTGGTGGCGCTCATGCCGCGCTCGAACGCAAGCGTGCTGTTGGCCACCTTCCACCCGTTGTTGACGCCACCGACGACGTTGTCTTTCGGGCAGCGTGCGTTGTCGAAGAACACTTCGCAGAACTCGGCGGTGCCGTCGGGCTGGGTGATACCCCGAACCTCGACGCCGGCCTGCTTCATCGGCACCAGCAAATACGAGATCCCTTTGTGCTTGGGGGCGTCGGGATCGGTGCGCGTGAGCAGGA
>JANNFQ010000683.1:0-5198 GCA_031380045.1 Acidimicrobiaceae bacterium | reverse complement strand
CGACATGTTGGGCGACTACACCGCCGGCCTGCTGGGCCACAGCGAACGCCGGGTGATCGACGCTGTCATCGGCGCGCTGAACACCAACATGAGTGTCGGTGGCATCCACCCGGCCGAGGCAGTGCTGGGTCGATTGATGTGCGAGCGGTTCGAGTTGGATCGGGTGCGCTTCACCAACTCGGGCACCGAAGCCAACCTGATGGCGCTGACCACCGCGCTGCAGTTCACCGGGCGCTCGACCATCATGGTGTTCTTCGGCGGCTACCACGGTGGCGTGCTGTACTTCGCCAGCGGTGCGGCACCGTGGAACGCGCCGTACAACTTCGTCATCGCGCCGTACAACGACCTCCCCGGCACCCAGGCCATCATTGCCCAACACGCCCACGATCTGGCTGCCGTGCTCGTCGAACCGATGCAAGGGTCGGCTGGCTGCGTGCTGGCCGACGCCCAGTTCCTGCAGGGCACCTTCGATGCGGCGCGCGCAGTTGGGGCAGTGTGCATCGCCGACGAGGTCATGACCTCGCGGCACGGCCGTGGCGGTCTGGTCCACCTGCTGGGCGCTCGCGCCGACATCACCACGTTCGGCAAGTACATCGGCGGTGGCTTCTCGTTCGGCGGTTTCGGCGGCTCGGCCGAACTGCTCGATCAGTTCGACACCAGTCCCGAGGGCGGGCGCCCCCGCGTCATCAGCCACGCCGGCACGTTCAACAACAACATCGCCACCATGACCGCCGGCGGCGCGGTGCTGGGTCAGGTGTTCACCGCCGACGTTGCCCAGGCGCACACGGCCCGCGGCGACGAGTTCCGCGCCGCAGTCGCGACCGTGTTGGCCAGACATTCGTTGCCCGTGTGCGTCAGCGGATACGGGTCGATGATGAACCTGCATGCGCGCGCCCAGGTACCACGCAACGCTCACGAGTCCATGGATCGCGACGAGGTGCTGCAGGAACTGGTGTACTTCGGCTTGCTCGAGCGCGGCGTGTACATCGCCGCTCGCGGCATGGTCAACGTCGGTCTGGCGCACACCGACGATCAGTTGGCCGAGGTGCTCGATCGGCTGGACGACTGCCTCACCACGTTGTCCTGACAGCCGCCCTGATAAGAACAACGCATGGGAACCGATCTGTTCGACATGTCCGGAAAGGTGGCTGTGGTCACTGGAGGCAGCCGTGGGCTGGGGCGCGAGATGGTGATGGCCTTTGCCCAGCACGGCGCCGACGTCGTCATCGCCAGCCGCAAGCTCGACAACTGCGAGGCGGTGGCGGCCGAGGTGCGCGCCCTTGGGCGTCGGGCGTTGCCGGTCGCGTACCACGCCGGTTCGTGGGATGGCGCCGACGCGCTGGCGGCCGCAGCCTGGGACGAGTTCGGCCGCATCGACGTGCTGGTCAACAACGCCGGCATGTCGCCGCTGTATCCGTCGGTCGACGCCATCACCGAGGACCTGTATGACAAGGTCATGGGCGTCAACCTGAAGGGCCCGTTTCGCCTGTCGGCCATCGTCGGCACGCGCATGATCGCCGATGGCGGCGGATCGATCATCTTCGTGTCGTCGGTGGCGTCACAACGACCCAGCCCCAACGAGCTGGTGTACGGCGCAGCCAAGTCGGGGGTCAACAACCTTGCCTACGGTCTGGCACGAACCTTCGGCCCCACGGTTCGCGTCAACTGCATCGTGCCCGGACCGTTCCTGACCGACATCTCCAAGGCGTGGGACTTGGAAGCGTTCAACAAGACGGCGCAGAGCGGGATCGCGTTGGGTCGCGGCGGCCAGCCGCACGAGATCGTCGGCGGTGCCCTGTACTTCGCCAGTGATGCCAGCAGCTACACCACCGGCACCACGCTGAACATCGATGGCGGGCCGCGTTGACCCGGAAGAACACGCCGGCCACACCGAGCGTTTTCGATGCCGTGCTGTGGGACATGGACGGCACGCTGGTCGACACCGAGCCCTATTGGATCGAGCGCGAGCACGAGATCGTCGCCGAACACGGGAACGGCGCCTGGACCGACGATCATGCGCATGCGCTCGTCGGGTTCGATCTGCGCGACTCGGCTCGATACATCAGCCACCACGGTCAGATCGACCTGCCTGTCGATGACATCGTCAACCTGCTGCTCGACGGCGTCATCCAGCGCGTGCGCCAACACATGCCATGGCGCCCAGGTGCCCGCGAGCTCCTGGCCGATCTGCAGCTCGCCGGTGTGCCGTGCGCGCTGGTCACCATGTCGTGGCGGCGGTTCGCCGATGCCGTGGTGAACGAACTGCCCGCCGGCTCGTTCCAGGCCCTGGTGGTGGGCGACGACGTCACCGACGGAAAGCCTCACCCCGAGCCGTACTTGACTGCAGCCCGGCTGCTGGATGTGCAACCCTCGCGCTGCGTGGCCATCGAAGACTCGCCCACGGGCGTGCGCTCGGCCGTTGCTGCGGGATGCATCACCATCGGTGTGCCGCACGTGGTGACCATGCCCCACGATCTGGGCCATCGACACCTCGATTCGTTGGATGGCATGCTGTTGACCGACTTACAGGCATTCGTGCGCCAGTCCGTGGCCGGGGCGCGATGACGGCAACCGGCGACGGTGACGTCGTCGATCAGATGTGAAATACTTGCGCACGCAACAATGTTGTACAGGTCATGACACAGGAGGCCAACCACATGAGCAGCCAGACCAACCCCGCCAGTTCGACGTCCACCATCAGCATCCAGAAGGCCGAGCAGCGGTTCGCCACGAACATCGGCTGGCTCGACTCGAAGCACTCGTTCAACTTCGGCGAGCACTGGGCCCCCGAGCACAACGGCCACGGCCAACTCCTGGTGAACAACGACGACATCGTGGCCCCCGCCCAGGGCTTCGGCACGCACGCCCACCGCAACATGGAAATCGTCACGTGGGTGTTGTCGGGCACGCTGGAACACCGCGACAGCGAAGGCAACCATGGCGTGCTGTACCCGGGTCTGGCCCAACGCATGTCGGCTGGTCGCGGCATTCGCCACAGCGAGATGAACCCCAGCCCCGACACCCCCGTGCACCTCGTGCAGATGTGGGTGGTGCCCGACACCGACGAGATCGATCCCGGCTACGAGCAGCTCGACGTGAACGAACAGCTCAACAGTGGCCGGTTGGTTCCCATCGCCTCGGGCCAGGGGCACGCCCGCTCGATCACCATCCATCAGCGCGATGCGGTGCTGTGGGGGGCCAGGCTGGGCTCGGGTGAATCGGTCGACGTACCGGACGCCGGCCACGTTCACCTGTTCGTCGCTCTGGGCGCCGGTACGTTGGCATCAGCCGGGGCCCTGTCAGCAGGCGATGCCGTTCGATTGACGGCTGCCGAAGCAGGCACCTTCACAGCCACCAGTGATGGCACCGAACTGCTGATCTGGACCACGGCATGAGCACCGCCGACGGCGACGGCGACGCCGGTGGTGTCGGCTCGGCGACCCGCGACGCGCTGGACCGCCGGCGGGCGGAGCTGAAGCAGCAGTACCTGTTGCCACGTGATCATCGACCCGCCAGCAGCGCGCGCGGCGTACACCACGTGGCGCTGATCAGCAGCGACGTCGAGCGCACGGTGAAGTTCTACGACGGGCTGCTGGGCTTCCCCTTGATCGAGATGTTCGAGAACCGCGACTACCGAGGCTCGACCCATTTCTTCTTCGACCTCGGCCACGGCAACACCATCGCGTTCTTCGACCTGCCCGGCCTGCCGCTGGAACCGTATGCAGAAGTGCTGGGCGGGCATCACCATCTGGCCATCTCGATCGAACGCCAGAACTGGCAGCGCATCAAAGATCGTTTCGACGCCGACGGCATCCCGTACGCGCACGTCGACGGCTCGTCCCTGTACTTCCTGGGCCCCGACGGCGAGCGCCTGGAACTGATCAGCGATCCCCTGCTGGAGATGTACGGCAACCCAGTCGGCTGAAGCCCGCGGCAACGAGCCCGCGTCTTTGCGACCGATCAGATCGCTTCGAACAACAGGATGGCGGCGAAGACGAAGAACGAGATCGCCGCGCCGATGCGGATGCCGCGCTCGGGCAGGCGTGTGCCCAGCGCTCGGCCGACCACGATGGCCAGCGCGTCGGCGGCCACCATGCCGACGGTCGAACCCAACCACGTGCCGACGATGCCTTCGCGGGTCGCCAGCGTGATGGTGGCCAGCATGGTCTTGTCGCCCAGTTCGGCCAGGAAGAACACGACGCCGACGGTCAGCACCGTCGAGCGGGCTTTGCCTACCGCGCGTTGCTCGTCGGTTTCGGTCAGCTTGTCGCCGCGCAACGTCCACACACCGAAGACGATGAATGCCACAGCGGCCACGAACGTGATCGGGCGAGTCGGGATGGCCGCGCCCAACGCCGCACCGACGATCACCGACACCAGATGCACCAGCGCCGTCGCGATCGTGATGCCCACCAGCACAGGCAGCGTGCGGTACCGAGTGGCAAACGCCAGCGCCATCAGCTGGCTCTTGTCGCCCATCTCGGCGACGAAGATCACGCCGAAGCTGACCAGGAAGCTCGCCAGCACATTGGACATTTCGATTCTCCTCGGTTCGGCACCGAGGCGAGTTCTGCCGAGACAGCCTTCGACTCGGCACAAAGTGCACCTCGTCGAAGGTCTCGCCCGCCCGGCAACTGCCGGACCCGGCCGACCGGGAACCATCTCACAAGATGGCGCCAGCATGTCGATCGACCGATGGGAGGGCTACTCCCCTTCGCTGTACAACGCTATCTGGAACAGGCCCGCAGTTGCAGCGCCGTCGATGCATCGGCGGCGTCGATCTGATCGATCAACTCAAGACACCGCCTGAACCGCGTCTCGACCTTGCGCCCCGCCCGCCCGAGAGCAGCCGCCCGTTCTTGGTTGATCTCCGATTCGACGACAGCAAAGCTGCGCTCGGCCAGTTCCCGTCTCACCGTTCGGAGTTATCGGCTGTCGTCCCGACCGCCAATCGCCCACCGGTGGGAACCTCAACAGGCGAACTGGCCAAGCATGTACCGGTCGAGGGCGAAGTCGAAGGTCGTCGACGGTTCGCCGCATCACTGCCAAGATCTGCCCTTGGCGCCGGTGCACCGAGCGTGAACGCTCGGCCAGGCCCGCGTGCAGCAGCCGACGCGATGCCCGAATGCATCGCTCTGGTCGGCACCGGCATCACAACGAGTCGGCGAAGCCCTTGATGTCGCGGACGGTCGCCATGA
>JANNFQ010000589.1:0-4901 GCA_031380045.1 Acidimicrobiaceae bacterium | reverse complement strand
GTGGGGCCTGGTCATCGCCATGTGCCGCAACAGTCGAACTCCGGCGCTGTTCCCGCTGCGCCTGTTCGGCGCCGTGTACACCGACGTGTTCCGTGGGGTGCCGATCATCCTGACCATCTACCTGGTCGGCTTCGGCATCCCCGGCCTCGGTCTGCGCGGCGACTTCAACCTGATCGTCGTGCACGGTCGGTGGAACTCGCCCTACATCTGGGGTTCGGTGGCGCTGATCCTGGCGTACTCGGCATACGTCGCCGAGGTGTTCCGCGCGGGCATCGAGAGCATCCACGAGAGCCAACGCGCCGCGGCCCGCTCGCTGGGCCTGTCGCATTCATCGACCATGCGCCACGTGGTGTTGCCACAGGCGGGGCGTCGCGTCATTCCGCCGCTGATGAACGACTTCCTGTCGTTGCAGAAAGACGTCGCGCTCATCAGCATCCTCGGCCCCATCGAGGTCTTCCGACGCGCGCAAAGCCTGAAGGATCTCACCGCCAACTACACGCCCATCGTCGCCGCTGCAGTCATCTTCCTCATGTTGACCATTCCGCTCACCCGCTTGGTCGACTGGTACATCGGCCGCAGCCGTCGCCGAACCGGTGGCACGGTCACCACATGAAGCTGTGCATCGAACACGTTCGCAAGTCGTTCGGCGACAAGGTGGTGCTGGACGACGTCTCGTTGCAGGTGGCCGAGCACGAGGTCGTGTGCCTGATCGGGGCCTCGGGTTCTGGCAAGAGCACGCTGCTGCGGTGCGTCAACCTGCTGGAACCGATCGACGACGGCGCGGTCATCCTGGACGGCGTCGACATCAGCGAACCCGGTCTGGACGCCGATCCGATCAGGGCACGTATCGGCATGGTGTTCCAGAGCTACAACCTGTTCCCGCACATGTCGGTGCTGGCCAACATCACCCTGGCTCCCACGCGGGTTCGCAAGCAATCGAAGGCCCAGGCTCGCACCACGGCCCACGCGCTGCTGACCCGATTCGGATTGAGCGACAAGGCCGACGCATACCCCGACCAGTTGTCGGGCGGCCAACAACAGCGCGTCGCCATCGTGCGGGCGCTGGCCATGCAACCCGAGATCATGCTGCTCGACGAGATCACCGCCGCGCTCGATCCCGTACTGGTCGGCGAAGTGCTGGAGGTCGTCCGCGAGATGCGCGCATCGGGCATGACCATGGTGCTGGCGACGCACGAGATGGGCTTCGCCCGCGAGATCGCCGACACAGTGTGCTTCTTGCATGCGGGTCGCATCCTGGAACACGGTCCGCCCGAGCAGATGTTCACCGACCCGGCTCAGCCCGAAACGCGCGACTTCCTGGCCAGGGTCATCGCCTCGCGCCGCCTCTGATCGACGACGGCCGCCACGCCGTACGTAGGCGTTAGCGTGGTCCAATGCCGTCGATGACGCCGCCGCTCACGCCAGCCGGCGCCCCGATGCCCGAGTTGCAGCCCAGTCCATTCGCCCGCAGGTTCATCCTGATGCTGTCGGGCCTGCTGTTCGCGCTGGGCACCTTCGGCTCGAACATCGGCCCGGCCTGGGTCGACGAGCGGCCCGCAGTGGTGCTGGCTCTGTCGTCGCGCAACCGCAACCTGTTGGGCTCGGTGCCGTTCATCGACCCGCTGCCGTACAGCATCATCGGGTTCTGCAGGGTGCTGCTGGCCGGTGTGGCGCTGTTCTTCCTGGGCCGCTGGTACGGCGCCCGGGCGATCAGATGGACCGAGGGTCAGGTCGGCGAACTGCCGGCCGTGTACGGCTGGTTCCAGAAGGCGGTCGACAAGGCCGGCTGGCTGATGCTGCTGCTCATGCCGGGCAGCAACCTGGTGTGCATGATGGCCGGCTATCGGCGGATGAAGCCACCGACCTTCATGGTGTTCATCTCCATCGGCATCGCCGCCAAGCTGGCGGTGCTGTGGGCCGGCGGCAAGCAGTTCGAAGATCAGATCCGATCGTTCCTGAACGCCATCGACGGCTACCAGTGGTACATCGTCGGCGGCCTGTTCGCGATCACGTTCCTGCAGTCCATGCGCAAGGCAAAGCGGTCGCTGCCCGAGGTGATCCACGAGCTCGAACACCCCGACGGTTCCGAACACCAGGGGTCCGTCGACCAGCAGGGTGCCACGCACACCGATCCGAACTGATAGAACCAGGCCATGGCTCAAACAGCACTCGGCGGCAACCCCGTCAACACGGTCGGCGATCTTCCAGCGGTCGGTTCTTCGCCGTCGTTCACGCTGACCAAAGGCGACCTCAGCGACGTCACTCCGGCCGACTACGCCGGCCAGAGGGTCATCCTGAACATCTTCCCCAGCATCGACACGCCCACGTGCGCGCAGAGCACGCGTACGTTCAACGAGCGGGCGTCCAGCTTGGACAACACCACGGTGGTGTGCGTCTCGGCAGACCTGCCGTTCGCGCTCGGACGATTCTGTGGCGCCGAGGGTCTCAGCGACGTGCAGGTGGCCTCCACCTTCCGCAGCGACTTCGGAAACGACTTCGGGGTGAAACTGGCCGATGGCAAGTTGGCCGGTCTGTTGGCCCGCGCCGTGGTCGTGCTCGACGAATCGGGCACGGTCACCTACACCGAACTGGTGCCCGAGATCGCCCAAGAGCCCAACTACGACGCAGCCATCGCCGCGCTGGGCTGATCAGCCGGCCGTCGCCAGCAGCGCGCGCAGCCCGTCCACGGTCACAGACCCAGCCCGTCGATGGTCACAGACCCAGCAACGACTCCAGGCCGATCGTCAGGCCCGGGTGGTCGGCGACTCGCTTGCACGCCATGACGACGCCCGGCATGTAGCTGAGCCGGTCGTAGCTGTCCTGGCGGATGGTCAGCGTCTGCCCGGCGGTGCCAAGGATGACCTCTTGATGCGCGACCATGCCACGCATCCGCACCGAATGCACCCTGATGCCTGCCGGACCCAACCCGCCACGGGCACCCGGCAACACCTCGACCTCGGTGGTTTCTGGCGCCCAATCGGCCGACGCGGCAGCCATGCGCTGCGCGGTGCTCAGGGCAGTGCCTGATGGTGCGTCGGCCTTCGCATCGTGATGCAACTCGATGATCTCAGCGGTCTCGAACCACGGCGCGGCCATCTCGGCAAATCGCATCATCAGCACGGCGCTGATGGCGAAGTTCGATGCCACCACGCAGTTGCTGCCACTGAACGCGTGTCGCGCTGCGTCCAGATCAGCATCGGACAGCCCCGTGGTGCCGACAACGGCATGCATGCCGTGCATCGCCAACCACGGCAGGGTGACTCGCGATGCCGATGCCACGGTGAAGTCCACGACCACGTGAGCGTCGGCGTCGGCTAGCGCCCTCAACTCGGCCGCGACTTCGACCCCACACAACTGCGCGCCCACCGCGGTGGGATCCACGGCAGCGACCAGTTCGAGTTGGTCGTCGGCGGCGACCGCGTCGCAGACCGCTCGGCCCATGCGACCACCTGCTCCGACCACACCGACGCGGATTGCGGGGCCGGTCACAGCGTGATTCGTCATGGCGCTGACCGTAGTGCTCGCGGATTGGACTAGAACAACGACATGAGCTTCCTCGACAAAGCGAAAGAAAAGGCCTCGCAGCTCACGCAGCAGGCCAAGGAGAAGATCGACGACATCAAGGACACGCGCAAGGCCGACGACCTGTTCGACGACCTCGGGCGCATCCTGTACCGGCAGCGCACCGAACGGGGCGAAGCCGGCGACGATGCGTCGATCGCCGAACTCATCGGTCAGCTGCAGGCTCTCGAAGCCGAAGGCACCGACTTGCTGGGCGCCAAGAAAGAGGCCGAGCAGGTTTCGAACCTGCCCCCGCCCTCACCCATGGCACCCCCGCCCGCCCCCAGCTGACGCTGTCCGTCGCCCCTCGGCGGCTCGTGAACCCGAGGTTGGTGCGAGCTCCAATTCTCCGCGGGGACTCGCCTTGTGTCCGCGCCTGTCATGAGGGGTGCCGACCGAAAGTTCGGCAGTCTGTGCGCTCAGTCGGGGGCGCGGATTGCTACCCCGGGCAGGTCGTCGAAACCTGTCCGGTCCGAGGTGATCACGGTACGAGCCGTCGCCAGTGCTGTCGCGGCGATGATGAGGTCGTGGGCGCCACGTGGGCGGCCTGCTCGGCGGACCGCGACGAGCAGTGCCGTGTGGGCAGTCGCGACATCGATGTCGTGGTGGATGACGGGGAGTGCGCCGAGCAGGTCGTCGACGAATGCTCGGCGATTCGTCCTTCGCCGACCGGTGGCGGACTCGACGCCGACACCAAGTTCAGCGATGGTGAGCGCCGCGATCGCCGGCTCGTCGTTGTCGGCGATGAGGTTGTCGAGATCGAACTCACCGCGTTCAGAAGCGATGAGCAGATTCGTGTCCAGCAACAGCGCGGTCAGAATCGTTCCTCGGCGACCAACTGCGACCGGAGTTCGGCCACCTCGCCGATCCAGTCCGCATCGACGCGGTGTCGTCGAATCAGGTCCTTCGCTTGCGCGCCCGACGCAACACGTGCCGGTTCGAGCTGAGCAACGACCTTGCCTCGCCGCACGATCGTGAAGGTCTCGCCGCGGTGCTCGACGGCGTCGAGCAGGTCGGCGAAGCTGCGCGACGCTTCGGTTGCGGTGATCTCTGGCACGTGATCAGATTATCTGATCCATCTGCACCGTCGCAACCATACGGTCCACCGCTCGCCCGACCTCCGCAGGTTCGCGACCGCCGTTCGGAGCTGCGGTGGGCTGTGAACTTCGGCTTGTGTTCGTCCATCGCGTCGAGCAAGGGTTCACCGGCGCAGTAGCCGTGGTCCAAGGGTTCGATGGTCGCAGCCGTGTTCGACCAGGTGTCGCAGGGAAGTGAGGTTTCAGTCCGGTTCGGGTCACCGTGTGGCACCCCTTGCGTATGGTTGGTGGTGTTCCCGTTCT